>NZ_CP089975.1:1800000-2100000 GCF_029581575.1 Moraxella nasibovis
GGATCTTGAATGACATCTTTAAGATCTGCCACCTGAATCTGTGTCGGATCCACTTTTCCACCCGCACCGCCTGAGATGACAAGCTTAATCTTATTAAATCGGCAATGCAAACTGATGGCAAATTTGGCGTTCATGTCGTCCACGCAGTCAAGCACCACCACCTTAATGCCCTGCTCACCCAAACGCTGCACTTCATCTTTTGATGGTAAAATCTGCCCAACATTATCTTTGGTCAAAAAATCATCCACCAGATTTAATGTCATGTGCGGGTTGATTTGGCTAAGCCTAGCCGCCATCGCCTCAATCTTAGATTCGCCAAGCGTAGTGTCGAGCGCTGGCAGCTGTCGATTGATGTTACTTTCCACCAAGACATCCAGATCCACCAGCGTCATCTTGCCCACACCCGTACGAGCCAAGCCCTCAGCCGCCCAAGAACCGACACCGCCCACACCAATGACATACACATGCGCCTTGGCAAACTTCTCAAAATCGGCACCATACAGCGTGCGAGTGCCCGTAAAACGACGCATCATCACATTCTCACTCATCATAATTCCACGATTGGCAAAGCGCCTCGTTGCTATTTTGCCACAATTTTCTTGCCAAAACTTCTTTATCCATATCAAAAAGACAAGACAGCTCATCAAGCACATGAATCAGATTGGCAGGCTCATTCAATCGCCCCAAGTGCTGACAGTTCATCGGCATCATGTCAGGGCAGTCCGTCTCAATGACAAATGCCGACACACCATACTTTTTAAACACCGCCATCACGGCACGGCGTAGTTTTTTGGCATTGGGGTTGGTGATTTGCCCTGTAATACCAAGTTTAAAGCCCATTTTGGCAAATGCCAACGCCTCTTGCTCGCCACCGCTAAAACTGTGCGCAATACCACCAAGTTCATCAGCTTTATAATCATAACGGCGCAGCACTCGCATCACATCAGTGTGTCGCTTGCGAATGTGCAATAAAATCGGCAAATCATAAGCCTTGGCAAGCTTGACCTGCTCAACAAAAAATACCTCTTGTTTGGCGATGAGATTAATGTCGTTTTTCAATTCATCTGGATAAGTATCCAGTCCAATCTCACCGATGGCTATCGGCTGGTGGTTTTTGATGTAGCTTTCAAGAGTTTCAAGGTCTTGATGGCGCTGCTCTTTGATAAATAAAGGGTGCAGCCCAAAAGCAAGATGCGCTTGGGGCGTGCATTGATGGTTTGTCAGCTCATCACGCACCAAGGTCATTTGGTCAAAATGCTTTGCCAAAGTGCCGATCAACAAAAGGTGGCGCACCCCAGAGATGAATGCACGCTCCGCATAAATCGCACGCTCGGCAGCATACTCAGGCACATCAAAATGCGTGTGCGTATCAATCAGATGTATCATGATTTTTAGATGATTTGGAGCTACTGCGTCTTGGCAATAAAAGCAGCATGATGGCAAGAGCGGTTTTGATAATGGTAGATTTTTTCACGACTTACGCCTTTTGCGTTTTGCAACAGGTTGGAACACTTTGCTTTTTAGTGGTGCTTTGGTCAGTTCATTGAGCAAAGATGTCGAATGATAAGGCACGTGCGCCGATGGCACATGACTGCGAGCCGCATGGATGTGCTTGACATGATCGTCAAAAAAAATGTGCGGTGCAAAGGTTTGCAGCACCCGAGTTTTATTCAAACCACCCAAGAAAAATGCCACATCAACGCTCACGCCCCAAGCTCGCAAAGTCTTAATGGCGCGCATGTCAGCAGGGGCGTTTCTGGCAGTCACCAAAGCAATGCGAATGGGATTTTGATCCACTTCATCATACGCTGGCAATTTGCTTTGCAGCTTAGACAGCTTAATCAAAAAATCTGCATAAGGACCCTTATCCATCGGCAAATTCATCTTTTCATTTTCATAATGATGAAATGCCTGCAAACCATGCTGCTGAAACACCAATTCGCTCGCCTCATCAAAAAGCACAGCATCGCCATCAAAGGCAATGCGCAGCTGCTCAGTATCAAGCTCAGACACATCGATCGGCGTGGCATCCAAAATGGCGCAAGCACATACTCGTGCATCAGCCACTTTTTGCGCATCCTCTTGGTTGGTGGTTAAAAATAAATCAACATCAAAATCATCGATATATTCAGTGACCGACGCTCCCGAAACAAAAGCTGAGCGAGTAATGCCAAGCCCATGCGAACGAATGGCATTCAAAATCTGTATGCCCATGTCAGGTGTAGATTTTGATACGATCACCACCTCAACAAACGGCGATTCATCATGATAAGCTTTGTTATCTTGATATTTATTCAAATTGAGCAATGCCTTAATCAAAGGATAGCCAGTGCCCGCCGCCAAAGGCTCATTTTCATGCGCCTGCATATATTCACGAAAACGCTTGATGGCAGTCGCCTCATCCTCCTTGACAAGCTCGGCATACTTCGCCTCAATATGCGTCAAGTCAAATAAAGCCGTCGCCGAAATCGCCACGATCAGCGTCTGAGAAAAATCTACCGCCACCTTCACTCCTAACAGCCAATATCCAGCCTGTCTGCACGCCGCTCCGACACCAAGCCATGCATGTTAATGATGACTTGAAAGCTGTGCTGCTTTTGATTCAAAATATTGCAATACTTGATATTGCCAAAATTCCCACGAGGCTTACCAGTATCACCCATGAACTTTGCATAATCTCGTCCAGCCGAGACATTCATGCTAATTATACCATATTTTAGTGCCAGCTGCTCTTTACTGATGACGACATCTTTTGCATCAAATCTGTTGTTGCGATTGGTATCGACAAATACCACCAAATCGCTTTGAGCAGACCGACTACAAGCACCATCAACCATCGTACAGATCAGCACATCTTTAGCACGAGTACGACTTTCAATTTTTGCCAAACGGATGGCCTCATGAATATGACGGCGCACCGAATGAGATTCCACTCGCTGCATCATTGTTAAATAAAACGGGTGTGCAAAAAACGCAAGTGCAGCTATAATACTCAGCACCACCATCATCTCTATCACTGTAAAGCCTTGCTGATTTTGCACCTTTTGCTTCCCTCACCAAATAAAAAAATCCATCTTATCACAAAGCCACTTATCTGCACAACCTAAAAAACCAAAAACCCCCTCCATCATCCGACAGAGGGGGCTAAATAAGGTGCTGACGATGACCTACTCTCACATGGGCGAACCACACTACCATCGGCGCTAAGACGTTTCACTTCTGAGTTCGGGAAGGGATCAGGTGGTTCCATCTTGCTATTGTCGTCAGCGTAAAAGGATTAACAACGCTGTTATGAGTCTGTTATTTTATTTTTATTCAAGATTGATTCAAGCTTGTTAGGTAAAATCTTTACACTTTCCATTAACACTGTCAGTGGTAAACCACTTGGGTGTTGTATGGTCAAGCCAAACGAGCAATTAGTATTGGTTAGCTACACATATCACTATGCTTCCACACCCAACCTATCAACGTCGTAGTCTACAACGGCTCTTTAGGGAAATCTTATCTTGAGGTCGGCTTCCCGCTTAGATGCTTTCAGCGGTTATCCGATCCGAACATAGCTACCCGGCGATGCTACTGGCGTAACAACCGGAACACCAGAGGTTCGTCCACTCTGGTCCTCTCGTACTAGGAGCAGATCCTCTCAAATTTCCAACGCCCACGGTAGATAGGGACCGAACTGTCTCACGACGTTCTAAACCCAGCTCGCGTACCTCTTTAAATGGCGAACAGCCATACCCTTGGGACCTGCTTCAGCCCCAGGATGAGATGAGCCGACATCGAGGTGCCAAACACCGCCGTCGATATGAACTCTTGGGCGGTATCAGCCTGTTATCCCCAGAGTACCTTTTATCCGTTGAGCGATGGCCCTTCCATACAGAACCACCGGATCACTAAGACCTACTTTCGTACCTGCTCGACTTGTGGGTCTCGCAGTTAAGCGCGCTTTTGCCTTTATACTCTATGGACGATTTCCGACCGTCCTGAGCGCACCTTCGTACTCCTCCGTTACTCTTTAGGAGGAGACCGCCCCAGTCAAACTACCCACCATACATTGTCCTTAGATCTGTTAATCTCAAGTTAGAACCCCAACATAACCAGGGTGGTATTTCAAGGATGGCTCCATAGGAACTGGCGTCCCTACTTCAAAGCCTCCCACCTATCCTACACAAGTTAGGTCAAAGTTCAATGTAAAGCTGTAGTAAAGGTTCACGGGGTCTTTCCGTCTAGCCGCGGGTACACAGCATCTTCACTGCGATTTCGATTTCACTGAGTCTCTGCTGGAGACAGCGCTGCCATCATTATGCCATTCGTGCAGGTCGGAACTTACCCGACAAGGAATTTCGCTACCTTAGGACCGTTATAGTTACGGCCGCCGTTTACTGGGGCTTCGATCAAGAGCTTCGCTTACGCTAACCCCATCAATTAACCTTCCAGCACCGGGCAGGCATCACACCCTATACGTCCACTTTCGTGTTTGCAGAGTGCTGTGTTTTTAATAAACAGTTGCAGCAGCCTGGTATCTGCGACTGCCAACAGCTCAAAGAGCAAGTCTTATCACCATCGGCAGCGTACCTTCTCCCGAAGTTACGGTACCATTTTGCCTAGTTCCTTCAGCAGAGTTCTCTCAAGCGCCTTGGTATTCTCTACCTGACCACCTGTGTCGGTTTCGGGTACGATTTCTTTATGACTATCGCTTAGAAGCTTTTCCTGGAAGCATGGTATTTGCCACTTCGCCAGTAAACTGGCTTGCTATCAGATCTCAGTAATAGTCTAGCGGATTTGCCTACTAAACCTACCTACATCCTTCCACCTGGACAACCAACGCCAGGCTGACATAACCTTCTCCGTCCCTCCATCGCATCATAAACAAGTATCGGAATATTAACCGATTTCCCATCGACTACGCCTTTCGGCCTCGCCTTAGGGGTCGACTCACCCAGCCCCGATTAACGTTGGACTGGAACCCTTGGTCTTCCGGCGAACGGGCTTTTCACCCGTTTTGTCGTTACTCACGTCAGCATTCGCTCTTGTGATACCTCCAGCATGCCTTACAGCACACCTTCACAGGCTTACACAACGCTCCCCTACCACTTAATTGAAACAATTAAATCCGCAGCTTCGGCTCCTAGTTTGAGCCCCGTTACATCTTCCGCGCAGGCCGACTCGACTAGTGAGCTATTACGCTTTCTTTAAAGGGTGGCTGCTTCTAAGCCAACCTCCTAGCTGTCTGTGCCTTCCCACATCGTTTCCCACTTAACTAGGAATTTGGGGCCTTAGCTGGCGGTCTGGGTTGTTTCCCTCTTGACGACGGACGTTAGCACCCGCCGTCTGTCTCCCGGATAGTACTCATCGGTATTCGGAGTTTGCATCGGTTTGGTAAGTCGGGATGACCCCCTAGCCGAAACAGTGCTCTACCCCCAATGGTATTCGTCCGAGGCGCTACCTAAATAGCTTTCGGGGAGAACCAGCTATCACCGAGTTTGATTAGCCTTTCACCCCTATCCACAAGTCATCCCCTGGCTTTTCAACGACAGTGGGTTCGGTCCTCCGGTGCCTGTTACGGCACTTTCAACCTGCTCATGGATAGATCACTCGGTTTCGGGTCTATACCCTGCAACTAAATCGCCCTATTAAGACTCGGTTTCCCTACGGCTCCCCTAAACGGTTAACCTTGCTACAGAATATAAGTCGCTGACCCATTATACAAAAGGTACGCCGTCACGGAATAAATCCGCTCCGACTGCTTGTATGCACACGGTTTCAGGTTCTATTTCACTCCCCTAACAGGGGTTCTTTTCGCCTTTCCCTCACGGTACTGGTTCACTATCGGTCAGTCAGGAGTATTTAGCCTTGGAGGATGGTCCCCCCATCTTCAGACAAGATTTCACGTGTCTCGCCCTACTTAATATGTCGCATTTGCAGTTTCGCATACAGGACTATCACCTACTATGGTTGGCTTTCCCACGCCATTTTGCTACTACAAGTTTGATCGGCTCCTCCCCGTTCGCTCGCCGCTACTTGGGGAATCTCTATTGATGTCTTTTCCTCGGGGTACTGAGATGTTTCACTTCTCCCGGTTTGCCTTCTATCCAAAGGATAGAATACCTATCTTATGATAAGTGGGTTTCCCCATTCAGAAATCGCCGGGTCACAGGATATTGCCACCTCACCGACGCTTATCGCAGGCTATCACGTCTTTCATCGCCTCTGACTGCCAAGGCATCCACCATGTGCACTTCATTACTTGACCATACAACCCCAAGTAGTCTTGGTGTCATAAGGGTAATGTGTAACGATTCACCTATGTTTACGCTTGATTCAGTTCTCTTTACTTTAGGTAAGTACATTTTGGGGTGTACTTACCATGGTAATTTATTTGTTGGAATAAATAAATTACCCAGACTCATAATCATGTTGTTAAATAATGATATAAACTTCGTCAGTTTATAAGATGTTCTACATTAAGTAGAAATAAGAAATCTAAACTTGGTTTTGATTGCTTAGTTCTAATTAATGATTGGTGGAGCCAAGGAGAGTCGAACTCCTGACCTCCTGCGTGCAAGGCAGGCGCTCTACCAACTGAGCTATGGCCCCAAAATGGTGGGTCTAATAAGACTTGAACTTATGACCCCCGCGTTATCAACACGGTGCTCTAACCAACTGAGCTATAGACCCGTTTTAAACATCTTCCTAAAGAACAACTTGTTGTGAATTCTTGCTAATCAGATAATTCATTAAGGAGGTGATCCAGCCGCAGGTTCCCCTACGGCTACCTTGTTACGACTTCACCCCAGTCATCGACCCCACCGTGGTGATCGCCCTCTTGCGTTAGGCTAACCACTTCTGGTGAGATCAACTCCCATGGTGTGACGGGCGGTGTGTACAAGGCCCGGGAACGTATTCACCGCAGCATTCTGATCTGCGATTACTAGCGATTCCGACTTCATGGAGTCGAGTTGCAGACTCCAATCCGGACTACGATTGGCTTTTTGAGATTAGCATCACATCGCTGTGTAGCAACCCTTTGTACCAACCATTGTAGCACGTGTGTAGCCCTGGTCGTAAGGGCCATGATGACTTGACGTCGTCCCCGCCTTCCTCCAGTTTGTCACTGGCAGTATCCTTAGAGTTCCCGACCGAGTCGCTGGTAACTAAGGAAAAGGGTTGCGCTCGTTGCGGGACTTAACCCAACATCTCACGACACGAGCTGACGACAGCCATGCAGCACCTGTATCTAAGTTCCCGAAGGCACTCTCGCATCTCTGCAAGATTCTTAGTATGTCAAGACCAGGTAAGGTTCTTCGCGTTGCATCGAATTAAACCACATGCTCCACCGCTTGTGCGGGCCCCCGTCAATTCATTTGAGTTTTAACCTTGCGGCCGTACTCCCCAGGCGGTCTACTTATTGCGTTAACTGCGTCACTAAGTCTTCAAGAGACCCAACGACTGGTAGACATCGTTTACGGCGTGGACTACCAGGGTATCTAATCCTGTTTGCTACCCACGCTTTCGCACCTCAGTGTCAGTATGATGCCAGGGAGCTGCCTTCGCCATCGGTATTCCTCCAGATCTCTACGCATTTCACCGCTACACCTGGAATTCTACTCCCCTCTCACCTACTCTAGCTTACCAGTATCAGATGCAGTTCCCAGGTTAAGCCCGGGGCTTTCACATCTGACTTAATAAGCCACCTACGCGCGCTTTACGCCCAGTAATTCCGATTAACGCTTGCACCCTCTGTATTACCGCGGCTGCTGGCACAGAGTTAGCCGGTGCTTATTCTGTGGGTAACGTCAGGGCTAATGGGTATTAACCATTAGCTTTTCCTCCCCACTTAAAGTGCTTTACAACCAAAAGGCCTTCTTCACACACGCGGCATGGCTGGATCAGGCTTTCGCCCATTGTCCAATATTCCCCACTGCTGCCTCCCGTAGGAGTCTGGGCCGTGTCTCAGTCCCAGTGTGGCTGATCATCCTCTCAGACCAGCTACAGATCGTCGCCTTGGTAGGCCTTTACCCCACCAACTAGCTAATCCGACTTAGGCTCATCTATTAGCGAGAGCTAAAAGCCCCCTTTCTCTCGTAAGACGTATGCGGTATTAGCTATCCTTTCGGATAGTTATCCCCCACTAATAGGCAGATTCCTAAGCATTACTCACCCGTTCGCCACTAATCATATCTAGCAAGCTAGATAATCATCGTTCGACTTGCATGTGTTAAGCCTGCCGCCAGCGTTCAATCTGAGCCATGATCAAACTCTTCAGTTTAATCTTTGTGTTGCCTAATTGATTATTTACTTAGAAAGTAAAATAAAAAGTTAGGACTTTTAATTTTGGCTCATTTATTACTAGCAAAATTTGCTCATCGTGTAAATGAATTAACTTTGAGTATTTTTGCTTGATAAATGATAATTTTTATATTATCTTGTATTAGCAAAAATCCACACAAGTTGTTCTTTAGTTTTGATTTTAAATAGTGTCATTCGTTGTCGTCCAGCGAATGAGTGCGTATTATACGCTAGTTTTATTTAATGTCAAGCATTTTTTTCAATTTTTTTTAAAGTTTTTGAGATTTGTTAATTCTTATCTCATATTCTTTAAGCTAAGTTATTGAAATTAAACAATTTTTTGATTAGCTTGTCTGCTTGAGTGGTGCGTATTATACAGGGTTTTGGGTGGGGGTCAAGCACTTTTTTGAATATTTTTCTAAAATATTTGCAACTTATTGTTTTTGTTGTATTTTTATCTTTTAATTTTTGCTTGTCAGACTGCTCACATTTTACTATCTTAGTATTTTCCATTCAAAAGGACTTGCCAATGTAACTCATATCTCATCTTTACCTACGCTTAAAATTTTTAAAAACACCCAACTTTCAACATTATACAAGCCGTTGATTTATCAAGGGCGAATGTGATTCGCCCCTAAAATTCAAAAAACCATCAATAATCAATACGTTATCATTCTGAGTTGAGATTGGGTTAAAAACTTTGGAAAGTTCTGTATGAGACACGCTCTACTATTTACCCCTGCTTTTGTGGCAAGCCTTGCCTTTGTTGGTATTGCCCAGCTGATTGTCGCATCATCCACCTTTTTTATCGCAAATCTTGCCAAAAGTGTAACGGACGGCACGCTGTCGCTGCCTTATCTTATTGGTTTTGTGGCATCTTTGACACTCGTACTGATACCGCTTTATTTTGCCAGTATCTTTTTGGAAAAAGCCAAATTTAACTCGCTAGCACGTTATAACACTTTGTTTGATAAGCATTTTTTGGGAAAATCATGCCATTATAATAACCACACCCTAAAACACACCGCCACCGCCATGCTCTCCCAAGAAAGCAAACACACCCTTGATGACAGCTTGCTTGGCGTTTTTGATATGATAACGCTACTATTAAATGTCGGATTCAACCTGATTGTCATTGCATGGGTGCTAGACGGCTTTATTTTATTGGGTTATGGCGTGGGCATGGTGCTTGCCATGGGAGCGGTGCATTTATTTAAAGACAGGCTTGGTAATCTTGCCAAAACCGCCCAAATGTCTCGGCTCATGCTGATGTCGGGGCTATCAAGGGCGTGGGATAATGTGATTATTTTTAATAAATACAATTACTTACGACACAATCGCACTCTGACAGACACCCTTAACAAAGCCAAAACCGACAGTATCCATGCCAAATCCATGCGACACCTAAGCAGTAATGTGGGAATACTTGTTTTGCTTGTGTGCGTCTTGGCGGCAAGTGGCGTGCTATTTTGGCAAAATTTGGGGGATATGGCGATGCTTGCCATGCTCGTTGCTACGTTGCCACGCCAGATTCAAATGCTTCAAATGAGCCATGAACTCATTGGCTATCGGGCGGAAATTAGCACACTCATGGCTCGGCTTGACGGGCTAATCCAATTGTTTGATACGCCAAATGCCACGCTTGATAAGCACATTAAAAAAGATAGAATTTTTGTCAAACAGACCAATCAAGCCTTTGATTTTGATGAATTTTTGAAAAATACGCCCAGCACAGGACGCATTACCCTTGTTGGCGATAATGGCGTGGGCAAATCGTGCGTGCTTTTGACATTAAAGAACAGGCTTGGCGAGCGTGCTTATTATCTGCCCGCCAAGCATGAGCTGATTTTTGATAATACCGAAGGCTCAACAGGACAGCGACTTATCGTTGAAATTGATGAGCTAACGGGCGATGATACGCCTATATTGCTCCTTGATGAATGGGACGCCAATTTGGATGGCGTGAACACGGACATCATTCACGCCAAGTTAGATGAAATTGGGAAAACAAGGCTTATCGTGGAAGTTCGCCATTGATTCAGTTTTGCAGGATAAATCAAACCCCAACCAAGCCCATCATCAAAGCATTTACCACGGTCACCAGCCCCACTATCACCCCAAGCTTCTTACCCAAACAAGCAGGACTGTGGCGGTGCGTGATGACGGTCTTGGTCGGTGCCACGAATGCCGTCGCCCAAATCATTGGCAAGGTTCGACAAAATCTGCAAAGACAAAGCGGTATAAAAGCGGTACAAATAATCAGCACACACAGCACTCAATTATCTACCCCAAATCCGCCAAGCGTGCGATACGCCAAACCCTGCCCCACCCCAAGACTCATGATGGCGATGGGATAGGTGCATGGGCGAGTGGCGTGGATGAATTGGTAATGGGCAAGTTGGGAGATGGCATGATAAGCCAAGTGGGTTTGTGGTTTTTTAAAGGTATTGTTGAGTGTTTTTAAAAATATTTAGGCTTTATCTTTTTTTGCCATAAAAGTCGTCCAAAATCCTGACAAGGCATAAATCACACCAATGGCAAGCACGCCCACGGGAATGTCATACAGCACAACACCCATGATAAGCACACCTACAATGAGTGCGACAAAAGGCACTTTTTGGCGGTCGAACTCTTTAAAGCTGTAATATTTGACATTACTCACCATGAGCAGACCGCATACGACTGTCCATGCTGCGAACACAATTTCGCCCACACCGACGCTTTGACCGATACTACCCACCCAGTCAGCATGATCGATGGCGACCATCACACTTGATGCTACCAAGATGGCTGCCAACGGACTTGCCAAACCGATGAAGTATTTTTTATCCACTGCGCCGATTTGCACATTAAATCTTGCCAAACGAAACGCCGCACACGCTGCAAACACAAAAGCACACGCCAAGCCAAATCGCCCAAGCTCATGCAAGGCAAAGTGATACACCAAAATCGCAGGTGCAAGCCCAAAGGCGATGCAATCCGCTAGGCTGTCAAACTGCTCCCCGAAAGGACTTTGCGCATTGAGCATCCGAGCGGCTCGTCCGTCCATGCCGTCTAAGATTGCCGACAAAAAAATCGCCAAGCACGCCTGATGCAGCCGCCCTTCACTACTTGCCACAATGGAAAAAAACGCCGACAGCATGGATGCCGTTGTGATGAGATTTGGCACCAAATACACGCCACGGCGCACCTGCTTGCGCCCATCGATCGCCTCACGCTCCACCACCTCAAAGGTGATGCCGTCGTGATCATCGTCATGATGCGCTATATTATCTGGCAAGTGATTGTTATTATTCATATTTTCTTTAAGTTTTGCTTTATGATGATTGGTTTTTTGATCGGTTTGTTAAGCGGTTATTCACCCACCAACCATTTTACGACTGCCATCTCATCAAGATTCATGGCAGGTGCGTCCGCAGGTTTTAAAATAGGGGCGAGCGTCTGCAAAATCTGTTTGGCGTGTTCGTCAAATTGCCAAGGTGGATTGATGATGTGCAGTCCAGTGCCGTTCATGCCCACCGCCACATCATTGGGGTATAGGTTTAGCTCACAAACAAGCTGGCGGCAAATCTCGGTGCGTTTCATTTTTTTGTAAAACAGCTCAACCGCTTCTTTATTTTTAATCGGATACCAAAGCACAAAAGTCCCTGTGGCAAATTTCTTATGAGCTGCCACAAGCAAATCTACCAAACGGCTAAAATCTTTATGCTCCTGCTCAAAAGGTGGATCAAGCAAAATGATGCCTCGCTTTTCTTTGGGTGGCAGAACCGCAGGCACGCCCTCAAACGCATCACGGTGATGAATGCCAATCGGCAACTGATACAGCTGATAATTCAGTGCATCGTACTCGTCCGCCACCGCTTCAAAGGCTTCGGCACGCAAGGGTGCGTCTTTGCTGTGATTTAGGGCGTGATTGGCAATCCACCAAGGCGAACCTGGATAAACATGCTTATCATAGGTTTTACGAGCGGTTTGTAAATCCAGTAAATACTGGGCAATGGCTTTTGGCGGTGTGCCCAAATCAGCGTTTTCTAAGGCTCGAATGCCCTTATCCGCCTCGCCTGTTTTGGTCGCCTCGGTGCTTTCTAGCGAATACAGACCTCGTCCGCCATAAGCGTCCAATACATAAAAAGGCTTGCCCTTAGCGGAAAATTGAGAAAGTAGCTGTAATAGCAAAATGTGTTTGGCAACATCAGCGAAGTTACCAGCGTGGTAGGCGTGTTTGTAATTCATGGTACAAAATTCATGTTTTTTGGATTGACTTATGGTAGCATAGTTGGCAGTTTTTCGCCATTTTTTATTTTAAAACACACATCATGACAAATTTTCACACCGACTGGCACACTCTTGTTGATTCAAAATTAGAGCATTTTATTGAAACTGGCACAATGGTGCTTGATGATGTTTTTGATGCCGACAGCTTGACTGCCTTACAAACAGAAAGCGGCTTTATTGACTATAAAGAAGCCACCTTGACGCACGGCGAGCGAGAAACTGCCATTCGTGGCGACAGCATTCGCTGGATTGATGAGACCTGCCCTGCAGGCACAAAATATCTGGCAGCAATCAATGAACTGGGGCGATATTTTAATCAAACTTTATATACAGGCATTCGCTCTAGCGAAGCTCATTATGCTTGCTATCCTGCTGGCTTTGGCTACAAATGGCATAAGGACAATCCGCAAGGGCGAGACGAGCGAGTGATTTCGGCGGTATTTTATTTAAATGACGATTGGCAAAACACCGATGGCGGGCAAATCACGGTCGTCAATAAACAGGACGAAACAATCCAGCTTTTGCCACAATTAAACCGACTGGTGATTTTTGACAGCAATCTATTGCACCAAGTGGAAATCACCAATCGTCAAAGATTTTCGATTGCTACTTGGCTAAGACGAGATGAAAGGTTGATTTAGTAATGTGTTTTGAAGTCATACTTAGTACAAATTATCCTGGCGATTTGTCAAAATTTGACACAATGGGTGTTTATTTTGAAAAAATAGATACTCACAAAACACTAAAATACCTCAATCATTATAGAGTGGCAACTTTTTTGCCTAAAAATTGCAGTTGTCATTTTCGCATTTATGACGAAGCAGCACTAACCGATGACTTAAAGCATAATCCAAACGCCTTACAAGAATGGTATGGTGAAACAGATGATTGTGATAATATACTAAATACGAAATTTTTATTTCAAGTCATTAAAAATCTAGTCAATCAAGGTTATGACTTTGATAGCTATGTTGATGACTGGGATTTGGTTACATTATTAGATGAACCGCCAAGTAAATGTATTGATATTCATATCAATCACATCAAAAAAGATGATTTTTTATTTTATATTGGGCAATATTTTAATTTTAAAAAATCCGTAAGGTGAGTATGACGCACCATTTTTAAGTAAAATTTCTTTATTGTTCTTTATTTTTTGTTGATGATATATTTTAAAACTTTATGAGAATTTTATCAATGAATACCAAAAATTACCATTATAACAATCAATATTATGAGTTAAAAAATCGTTTGGAAAAGGTTGGTAATGTATTTTTATATGATTGTTGGCATATAGAAAATGCGATTGATATTGCTTATCATCGTGATATTATTCACACCACCTTAGAAGCATTCAGAGAGCAAGAAAAAATACGCACTTTTTCTTATTTGCAAGGGTTGGAAAATCGCCTTGCCAACGCCAAAACCACCAAAGAAAGAACGGATACCCAAAAACAATTACAACAATTAAAGGAATATTTACAATTTTCTAGCGATGTCAGTCAAGCAGCTTATGTTCAATTAAATTCAAATAGTATTGTTAAAATTTGCGAAAATACCAAACCTCAATATCAGCAAGATTGGTTTTATGATTTGTATTATAAATTTTCTGACCCACCTTATGGACTGCGTGGCACAGACCAAGAAAAATTAACACTATGGCAAGATTTGACAAATTTTGTTGGTTTAAAAGAAGATGATAAAAATATAATTACGGTATTGGATTGGGCAATTCATAGTCGTGGTAATTGGTCAAGTTTTTTTGATGATGGGCTTGAATGGTGGGGTATTTGGTGTTTGACGATTTATAATGCCAATCAAAAAAGTTTGGGGTGTTTGATTGCTAGTAGTACAGATTAGTTAAAAAATAATCCAATCAACAAACGATAAGTTTTAAGTTAAAATAGTACCACTTTAAATTTGTATAGGAAAAAAATATGACCCCTACCCTATCCCTATCCACTCGCCTTTTAAAAGAGCCGTCGGTTACGCCCAATGATTTTGATTGTCAAAATATCTTAGCGGACGAGCTTGGCAAATTGGGTTTTGCCAATGAATTTATGTATTTTGGCAATCCGGACAGCAAAGGCAGCGATGCTCAAATTAAAAATCTTTGGTCAGTCAAAGCTGGCAAAAACCCTGACGCACCGATTTTGTGCTTTGCAGGACACACCGATGTGGTGCCTGTGGGCGATGAAAGCAAATGGACTTATCCGCCTTTTTCGGCAACAGTAGCGGACGGCTATTTATGGGGGCGAGGAGCAGCCGATATGAAAACCGCCATTGCTTGCTTTGTCGTGGCGTGCGAAAACTTCATCAAAAAACACCCAGAGCATCAAGGCAGTATCGCCCTACTGATCACAGCTGACGAAGAAGCTGCCGCCATCAACGGCACGGTAAAAGTCGTTGAGACGCTCAAAGCTCGTGGGCAAAAAATGGATTATTGCTTAGTGGGCGAACCATCTAGCACAAGTCAGCTTGGCGATGTCATCAAAAATGGTCGTCGTGGCAGCCTTAATGCTAAATTAACCATTACTGGCAAACAAGGACACATCGCTTATCCGCACCTTGCCATCAATCCAATCCACGCTGTCTCAACTACTCTTGCCGAGCTTGTTAGCACCCAATGGGACAACGGCAACGAGTATTTTCCTGCCACCAGTATGCAAATTTCAAACATCAATAGCGGCACAGGGGCGACCAATGTCATCGCAGGCGACTGTACCGTACTGTTTAATTTTCGCTACTGCACCGAAAACACGGCAGAGAGCCTAAAAGCCAAAACGCACGAGATTTTTGATCGGCACTTTACCAATAGCGATGCCAGTTATCATATTGAATGGAATTTATCGGGCGAGCCGTTTTTGACCGAAAAAGGTGATTTTGTCGATGCGTGCTGTGATGCGATTTTGGCGGTAACAAGCACCAAGGCAGAATTATCCACATCAGGTGGCACATCAGACGGACGCTTTATCGCACCGATGATGAATGCTCAGGTGGTGGAGCTTGGCGTATTAAATGCCACCATTCATCAGATTGACGAATGTGTCGCAACCGATGATTTAGAAAAATTAACGCAAATTTATGAATTGATTTTGGAGCGGATGTTATTATAAATCGCCAAAATTGCAAAATAAAAAAACCATGCCTAAATTTAAGCATGGTTTTTTGTTGCTCATTCAAAAAGCGATTATTTGTAATTTGCTTTTCTCATTAGCATGATGGCTTTTTGTTGGTTTTGACCTGCGACAGCCACATTGATGACATCTTGCTTGAAACGCCCCCAGCCAGACACCAAAGGTGCATTACTTACACGGGCATTGGCAGGATATTCAAAGTTGCGGTCGGCGTACATTTTCTGAGCTTCTGGACTTGACAGCCATTCGATGAATTTTTGGGCTTCGGCAGGGTTCTTGCTGTGTTTTAGCACGCCTGCACCTGACACATTGACATGAGTACCTTTACCTGCTTGATCAGCAAAGAATACTTTGACATTATCAGCGATCGCTGGCGTTTTATTGATGAGGCGTCCATAGTAATAGGTGTTGGCGATACCCACATCACAGCGCCCTGCGTTAATCGCCTCCAAAAGCGCCGTGTCGTTAGAAAATGGTGCTGTCGCCAGATTGCTCACCCAGCCTTTCACCACCCTCTCAGTTGCCGCCTGACCATGATTGGCGATCATCGTACCGACTAAGGATTGGTTGTACACATTATTAGAAGTACGCAAGCACAGTTTACCCTTCCACTTAGGGTGGGCTAGGTCAGCATAGGTAGACAGCTGACTTGGATTGACCGTTTTTGCATTATAAAAAATCGTACGCGCACGCACCGACAGACCAAACCACTGATTATTCTTGGCACGCAGATGCGCAGGAATGTTGGCTTTTAGAGTAGGAGAATTGATTGAACGCAACAGCCCCATGGTAGATGCCTTCCAAAGATTTCCACCATCGACTGCAATAAGCACATCACCCTTGGTATTTTTGCCCTCGGCTTGGATTTTTGCCATCAATGGACCATCCTTATCATTTACCAGCGTTACCTTAGTGCCAGTTTTGGCTTGATATGCCTGAGCGATGGGTCTAAGCAACTCATCAGCACGAGATGAGTACACCACCAATTCGCTGGCAAAGGCTGGCAATGCCATTAAAACACCCACATGAGCTGCTAAGATTTTTTTTAACATAGTTTCATCCTTTTAAAAACGCCAAATACAATGGCAGGTTAAAATAGCACTTACAAAACCTCTAAAAATCGCCACATTTTAAGAAAAAAATTCACAAATGTGACAATTTTCTGCTATATTATAATACAGTATTCATTATTAAACAATGATTATTCTCATTACAAAGTACATTTGATAATTATTTCTATTTTAAACCACATTTTTATGACAACCACAACACTGACTGCACGCTTATGGCTTGGCTTTTGCTCATTATTAGTCCTGATTCCTTTGGGTGTGATTTTATCCTCTTTGGGCGAGTTTGATGCTGAGATTTGGCAATTCTTACTTGACTATGAGCTGACAAAACTTTTAACAAACACACTTTGGCTCGTGTTATCAGTAGGCGTAGGCGTCATTGCACTCGGCACAAGTCTTGCTTGGCTCATCGCCATGCACGACTTTCCCGGCAAGCGATTTTTTGGTTGGGCGATGATGTTACCCTTGGCGATGCCCGCCTATGTGCTTGCCTTTGTACAGCTTGGATTGTTTGATTATACAGGTGTCATCAGCACCCATTTGCGAGAGGCGTGGGGTTTTGAGCAAGGATTGCCAGAGATTCGGCATGGTGGCGGTTTGGCGGTGGTGCTCAGTTTGACCCTATATCCTTATGTATATTTGCTTTGCAAAAACGCCTTTAATGGCATGGGTGGGCGTGCTTTGGAGGTGGGTGCCTCTTTGGGTCTGTCGCCTTATCGTGCTTTTTTCAAAATCGCTCTACCCATGGCGCGTCCTTGGATTGCCAGTGGCACCATCTTGGCGATCATGGAAGTACTGGCAGATTTTGGGGCGGTTTCTATTTTTGGTTATGACACCTTTACCACCGCCATCTATCAGGCATGGTATGGGTTTTTTAGTCTTGATACTGCCAAACAGCTTGCCAGCTTATTGGTTGGTCTGGTATTCATCGTGTTAGTCATTGAGCAGATGAGCCGTGGGCGAAAACGCTTTGAAAGCACGGGTCGCACCAACCATCATCGCACCATCGCCCTGCATGGCACAAAAAAATGGTTGGCGTTCACCTACTGTGCCGTCATTTTATTTCTAGCTTTTGCATTACCCATCATTCAGCTTAGTCTATGGATCATAGATACTTGGCAAGGGATTGACTTTTTGGCAGTTTTTGAGCAGACCAAAAACGCCATCATCGCCAGTTTGTGTGCTGCCCTCTTGGTTACCAGCGTGGCTTTTTTTATCAGCCTAAGTACTCGTCATGCCGTGGGCAAATTTGGCATGGGCGCCGCCAAAATCTCAACGCTTGGCTATGCCATTCCCGGCTCAGTGCTGGCGGTGGGCGTGTTCATCCCTGTGGCGCTTTTGGACAATTATCTGATTGAGCATGTGCCAGTATTTGCCACGCATGATGCCATCTTTAAAGGCACAGTCATCATGCTACTCATCGCATATTTGATTCGCTTTTTAGCATTGGGGGTGCAGAGCGTGGATGCTGGCATGAAGCGCATCAGACCCAGCCATCTTGAGGTCGCCAAAAGCCTAGGAATATCCCCATTTAGATCGCTGTTTGCAGTGTATCTGCCTTTGGTGAAAGGGTCGCTTGGTGTCAGTCTACTCATGGTCTTTGTCGACACCATGAAAGAGATGCCCATCACTTTAATGATGCGTCCTTTTGACTGGGATACGCTGGCGATTCGCATTTACTCTTTTACCAGCGAAGGCATGTATGAACAAGCCGCCCTACCTGCTTTAATCATCGTACTAACAGGACTCATTCCTGTCATTTTATTCACCAAAATAGACCAAAAGAACTGAAACTTATGCTGGCAGTAGAACATTTATCCATCGAATTTGACAACAAAATCGTCTTGCGTGATGTCAATTTTACCTTAAACACAGGGGAAATCGCCTGCCTGCTTGGCGCCTCTGGCTGCGGTAAAACCACCATACTACGCTGCCTGTCTGGTTTTGAGACGCCAAAATCAGGAAAGATCGCCCTAAATGGTCGCATCTTATGCGATGAGCATGGTCAAATCAGCGCTCACAAACGCCAAATCGGCATGGTATTTCAGGATTATGCGCTGTTTCCGCACTTGACGGTCGCCCAGAATGTAGGGTTTGGTTTAAGCGCTTTGAATCACGCCGAAAAAAACGCTCGTATTGACGAACTTTTGGCGCTGGTTAATCTTAGTGAGCATCGACACCGCTATCCACACGAGCTGTCAGGAGGGCAACAGCAGCGAGTTGCCTTGGTGCGTGCCTTAGCCCCCAGACCCAACCTCATCTTACTTGATGAACCCTTCTCCAATCTTGACATCGAACTGCGCACAAGTTTATCCAAAGAAGTGCGCAAACTGCTCAAATCGCAAGAAGTAAGCGCCATCTTAGTCACGCACGATCAGACCGAAGCATTTGCCATGGCGGACAGCATTGGCGTGATGTCAGATGGTGTCATTCAGCAGTGGGCAGACCCACAAACCCTGTATCACGCCCCAAAGAATGCGATGGTGGCAGGATTTGTCGGCGAGGGAGTGGTGTATGACATCGCCAAAGTCCACCCCGATGGCATGACTTGTGCGCTTGGCTTTATTGCGCTTTCGCCAGTCAGTGACCGACACACTCAGATGCTCATCAGACCGCACGATGTTAAAGTCGCAACGGACGGGCAGGGATTGGCATTGAGGGTTGTGGATCGGGATTTTCGGGGTGGCAGTTGGCTTTATCAACTACAAAACACGCAGGGCAGCTCTCTACTCATGCAACAATCATGTCACACCCACGCCACTCACGACATTGGCGATGAGATTTGCGTGATTATTGAGCAGGTGGCGACATTTTAAGGCTCATCCGATGACAGCTTATGACCTTAGATCAAATCATCACATAAAAAACCTCCCGATAAAAAAACCGCTTCAAAAAAATGAGGCGGTTTTTGATTATTAAGAGGGGTATTACGGCGTGTAATAAGTCGCCGAACCCGGTCCAACTGGCAGACCCAGCACAAACACCCAAATGCAGAACAAAATCGTCCAACCAGTCAAGAAAATCAGCGAATATGGGATCATCAAGGACATCAGCGTACCTACGCCTGTGTCTTTTTTATAGCGAATCGCCACCGCCATGATCAGACCAAAATAGCTCATCATCGGCGTGATGATGTTGGTGGTGCTGTCGCCGATACGATATGCCGCCTGAATCATCTCTGGCGCATAGCCTGTCAGCATGAGCATCGGCACAAAAATCGGTGCGGTGATCGCCCACTGTGCAGATGCTGAGCCAAGCATCAGATTGACAAATGCGCACACCAAGATAAAGCCAACCAATAGCAAAGGACCCGTCAGACCGATGTCATTGAGGAAATTCGCCCCAGACACCGCCATGATCTGACCGATGTTCGACCAGTTGAAAAACGCTGTAAATTGCGCCGCAAAGAATACCAGCACGATGTACATGCTGAGCGAACTCATGGCGGCACTCATGGCATCGACCACATCATTATTGGTTTTCAAAGAGCCTGTTACACGACCATAAATGTAGCCCGGAATGGCAAAAAACACAAAGATGAACACGACAATGCCGTGCAAAAACGGCGAACCTGCCACAAGCCCCGTCTCAGGATGTCTTAAAATACCATTGGCAGGCACGACTGTCCACGCCAAAAGCAAACAAAACACCACCATAGACACGCCTGCCCACACAAGACCTTTTTTCTCAATAGCAGTCAAACGCTCGACTTTGCTGTCCAGCACACTTGGGTCATCAGCGTCATCAGGATTGTATTTACCCAAAGACGGCTCAACGATTTTTTCGGTGACAAAATAACCAAGACCACTGATCAAGAAAGTACTGACCGCCATGAAGTACCAGTTTGCCTCTGCGCCCACGACATAGTCAGGGTCAATGATGCGTGCTGCCTCTTGGCTGATGCCCGACAGCAAGGGATCGACCGTACCAAGCAAAAGGTTGGCGCTGTATCCGCCCGACACGCCTGCAAACGCCGCCGCAAGACCTGCCAGAGGATGACGACCCAATGAATGAAAAATCATCGCCGCCAATGGAATGAGCACCACATAGCCAAGCTCTGCGGCTGTATTTGACATGATGCCAGCAAAGACAACGACAAGCGTCACCATCTTTGGCGGTGCGTTCATCACAAGTCCTCGCAGCGCCGCTGAAATGAGTCCAGAACGCTCAGCGATACCCACACCAAGCAAGGCGACCAGCACCGTGCCAAGCGGAATGAACCCTGTGAAGTTTGATACCAGATTTTCAACAATCTTGGCGATGCCATCGCCGTTTAGCAAATTGACCACATAAATCATGCCGTCTTCGCTGCGACCTTTCGCCCCTTCTGGGCGTGGATCGACCACCGACACGCCCATGTATGACATCACAGCAGACATCACCAATAAAATTGCCGACATCCACACGAACAAAATCGCAGGATGTGGCAGTAAATTACCAAGCCACTCCACGCCCTTTAAAAAGCGCCCCATGCGGGTAGAATCTTTTTGTTGCATAACAATTCCTGTGTAAATTTATCCAAATATAATTCAAGCTTTATCAAGCAATTATGTAGTAAATAATGGATATTAGCGTTTGTGCGCCGCCTATTAAAACACAATTTAGCAACAAAAACAAACATTTTATCATCATAATTGATAAAATGTAGTTATCATTCAAGGCAGATTTATAAAAACAAAAAAAAAGACAGCACAAAGCTGTCTTGGATATCATAAGATGGCATTAATACGCAATCGCCAATCAAGCCAGATTGCTTGCCCCGCCTATTTGATTTACAAATTCTCAATCAAGCTCATCAAGCCACGCCATCTGAATGGCCTCCAAAATCGCCTCGTTGGACTTATTTGGGTCGTCACTAAACCCGTCAAGCTCGCAAACATAGCGGTGCAAATCGGTAAAGCGAATGTACTGCACATCGACATCAGGGTGTTTTTCAGCAAGCTCAATGGCGATGTCAAGCGTGTCGTGCCAAGTTAATTTCATATCAAACCTTTAAATGTAAAAAAAATGTAAAAAGTAAGTTTGGCAAATTTTAGCAAAATTTTGCAATCAATGCTATAATGGTCGGCATTTTAATTCATCATTTATTTTAACATCATGACCGTACAAACCCACATTCCCCAAAACCAAACCCAAAATCAGCCTCAAAAGAAAGGCAAACCACAAATCGCCAAAGCCGACCCATCCAATCCGCATTTGACCCCCATTGACCGTGAGATTTTAACCCCACCAAACGGTCATAAGAAGGTGCTGCTGCATTCGTGCTGTGCGCCGTGTTCGGGCGAGGTGATGGAGGCGATGCTGGCGAGTGGCATTGAATTTACCATTTATTTTTATAATCCCAACATTCACCCGAAAAAAGAATACGAAATCCGCAAAAACGAGAACATCGCTTTTGCCGAAAAGCACGGCATTCCGTTCATTGATGCTGACTATGACATGGATAATTGGTTCGAGCGTGCCAAAGGCATGGAGCAAGACCCCGAACGAGGCCGCAGATGCACCATGTGTTTTGACATGCGATTTGAACGCACCGCCCTATACGCCCATGAGCATGGCTTTCCTGTGATGACAAGCTCGCTTGGGATCAGCCGCTGGAAAAACATGGCGCAAATCAACGACTGCGGACATCGTGCCGTTGCCCCTTATGAAGGTCTTGATTATTGGGATTTTAACTGGCGTAAAGGCGGTGGCAGCAGTCGCATGATTGAAATCAGCAAGCGAGAAAATTTCTATCAGCAAGAATACTGTGGCTGTGCTTATTCACTGCGAGACACCAACAATTATCGCCGCAGTCAGGGGCGAGAGCCGATCAAGATTGGCGTGAAATATTATGGCGATGAGGATGAGTAAGAATTAACTTCCAGCCAAGACCACCAAAGCACTGGTGGTCTTTTTTATTTCTCAAATTTAATTAAGGATTTTTACCACTTTTATAAATTTAAAAAACAAAACAAAAAGTTAAAATCATTATATTTTACTAAATTAAAAAACGACTTATAATAGCCTCAATCATCCATGGTGAATGTATTGATGAGCTTTTAATCTCGGTGTTACGACACCCCTCATTCAAGCATTCGCCCAATCCCAAACCCTTCCAAAAAAGGAAATCTTATGAGCGACATCGTCCTTGATGAATTGAACGACAGCACAAAGCCCGACAGTGCGACCAGACAAGGCGGCTGTCCATTTCACGGCAGCAACACCCTAGACAAGCAAAGTGTGATGGCTTGGTGGCCAAAAGCCCTAAACCTTGACATTTTGCACCAACACGACAGCAAAGTAAACCCAATGGGCGAAGACTTTGACTATGCCGCCGAAGTTGCCAAACTTGATGTTGATGCCTTAAAAAAAGACATCGAACAAGTTCTACGCACCAGCCAAGAATGGTGGCCTGCTGACCACGGCTACTACGGTGGTTTGATGGGTCGTTTGGCGTGGCACTCAGCAGGTTCATACCGTGCGATGGACGGTCGTGGTGGCTCAAACACGGGCAACATTCGTTTTGCTCCATTGAACTCTTGGCCTGATAACGCCAACCTTGACAAAGCCCGCCGTCTATTACAACCAATCAAACAAAAATACGGCAACAAAATCTCTTGGGCTGACCTAATCATCCTAGCGGGCACTATGGGCTACGAGGCCGCTGGTCTAAAAACTTACGGTTTTGCCTTTGGTCGTGAAGACATCTGGCACCCAGAAAAAGACACTTACTGGGGCAGCGAGACCGAATGGCTTGCCAAAACTGGTTCACAAGGCAACCGTTGGTCTGGCGACCGTGAACTAGAAAACCCACTGTCATCTGTAATGATGGGCCTAATCTACATCAACCCAGAAGGCGTGGACGGCAACCCTGACCCAATCAAAACCGCTCGTGATATGAAAATCACTTTCGCTCGTATGGGTGTAACCGTTGAAGAAACCGTTGCCCTAGTTGCTGGTGGTCATACCATCGGTAAACAACACGGTAATGGCGATGCCTCAAAAGTGGGCGCTGAGCCAGAAGCCGCTGACCTAGCCGAGCAAGGCTTGGGCTGGAAAACTGACGCAGGTTCAGTTGCCAAAATCACTTCTGGTATTGAAGGTGCGTGGACTACCAACCCTGACCGTTGGGACAATGAATTCTTCAAATTGTTGTTCAAATACGAAGACAAATTCCAAATCGTTCGTTCACCAGCTGGTGCTCAGCAATGGGAGCCAAGCGAGATGGACATCGAGGATATGCCCGTTGACCAAAACGACCCAACCATCAAACGCAAAATCACGATGAACGATGGCGATATGGCACTTATCAAAGACCCAGAATATCGTGCGATTTCTGAGAAGTTCTTGAATGACCCACAAGCGTTTGACGATGCCTTTGCTCGTGCGTGGTTTAAATTGACTCACCGTGATTTGGGACCTCGTTCTCGCTGGTTAGGTCCATTGTTGCCACAAGAAGACCTAATTTGGCAAGACCCAATCCCTGCACCAAAATATGTACCAACTGATGCAGAAGTTGCCAGCCTTAAAGAAAAAATCTTGGCTTCTGGTTTGACTGTTAGTGAATTGGTCGCAACTGCTTGGGATTCAGCCCGTACCTATCGTGGTTCTGACTATCGTGGCGGTGCCAACGGTGCCCGTATCCGTCTAGCCCCACAAAAAGACTGGATTGGTAACGAGGCAGAGCGTCTGAGCAAAGTTCTAGCAGTTTATGAAAAACTATCTAGCGAAACCAATGTTTCAATCGCTGACCTTATCGTACTTGGTGGTACTGCTGCCGTTGAAAAAGCAATCAAAGATGCAGGCTTTAATGTGGAAGTACCATTTGCTGCTGGTCGTGGCGATGCATTGCAAGAAATGACCGATGTAGAAAGCTTTGAGTACCTAAAACCAATCCACGATGGCTTCCGTAACTTCCAAGAAGCTCACTACGAGCCAACCCCAGAAGAGTTGCTACTTGACCGTGCACAGCTCATGGGCTTGACCGCAGTAGAAATGACTGTACTTGTTGGCGGCTTGCGTGTACTGGGCGCCAACCACGGCGGCAGCAAGCACGGTGTGTTCACTGACCGTGTTGGCGTACTAAGCACTGACTTCTTCCGTAACCTAGTGGATATGGGCAACAAGTGGGAGCCAACAGGTCGCAACAGCTACAACATCGTTGACCGTAAGTCTGGCGAAACTAAGTTTACTGCGACTCGTGTGGACTTGGTATTTGGTTCTAACTCAATCCTGCGTGCCTATGCTGAGCTTTATTCACAAGATGACGCTGGCGAGAAGTTTGCCAAAGACTTTGCTAAGGCTTGGGTAAAAGTAATGAACGCTGACCGTTATGATTTACAAAAATAAGCGACCTACAAAAGTAATTTTGTAAGTTAATTGGTTAAAACAACACGCTCCAAATGGGGCGTGTTGTTTTTTTGTTACCTAATTGAATTTTAAATAGAATATTAAAAAATTTGACATCTTACCCAAAAAGTTTAGAATATTGAACTTAAATAATGAATTTGAAATAATGTTTAAGGTAAATTTATGAAGCTTAGCATTCAAAATATTGGTGTGGTTAAAGAGGCTGATATTAGCATTGATGGCTTGACAGTCATTTGTGGGGAAAATGACACAGGCAAAAGCACTATTGGGAAGACTTTGTTTGCTTTGATAAAAGGGATTATTGGTTATGAAGAAGACTTTCAATCAGAAATATCCTACGAACTTGCAACTAGATTTAGACAAATTCATAGAGTGATTGAGCAAGAAATTGACTTAAGTCAATTAGATGATGAACAGATAGGGATAATTCATAGACATATCCCCATCAGTAGTCTTTTCTTGGCAAAGCAAGTCCGCTCAGGAAAACTACAATATAACGATTTTTTGCCATTTATTGAATTATTAAAGCAATTATATGATGATAAAATTATCATATTGGAAACTTACGAAAGACTATTACACTATATTAAAGATATTGAATTTTTTTTAAATCAAGAAATTAATTCCAATAAAAAGCAAAAAATTGCTTTGGAGCGTGCTTTTTTCTCTGAATTTCAAACTTTAATTACAGATGAATCCAAAGTTCATTTGATGGATAATGATATTAATGGATTAATGATTGAGTTTAATAAAAAATCCAAAATCAAAAATGAATTATCCAATTTGGAAAATTTTTATTTTGGAGAAATTACTTATATTGAAACACCAGCTGTCGTTCAATTTTTTAAATTAATTATGAGTGCTGGTGTTAAATTACCTGAACAGAATGGTAGACGATTTCGAGAAACCGTTCCCCTACACACTAAAGACTTAACAAGAAAACTATTTAATTCTGATAGTATTTTTAGCAATGAGGCATTTAGCAATATTCATGAAATGATTTATGAAGCCATTCAGGGGGATTTTGTCTATGATAATGGAAATAATGATTTTTATTTAAATAGAAATGGGAAAAATATTCCGTCAATGGATATTGCTTCTGGCATTAAATCTTTGGGTATTATTGATATTTTGATTAAAAATAGTATTCTAAATCCAAATGATATTTTGATTTTAGATGAACCTGAAATCAACTTGCACCCAGAATGGCAAAACAAATATGCAGAAATTATCTGTATGTTGGCGGAGTATGGCATTAAAGTATTGGTGGTTACGCATAGCCCTTATATGGTTTCTGCCTTACATCACTTTTCCAAAAATAAAGATACTATTAAAAGAAGTTTTTATTTGGCTGAAAAAGATGAAAGCGGAAGTTATTTTTCAGATGAAACAGATAATGTGATGGGCGGTATTGTGAAAAGATTTGCTTATGCATTAGAAGGAATGTACTAATGCCAGCAAAAAGTTTTTATGATATTTATTCAAGAC
The DNA here is from genome assembly GCF_029581575.1 of Moraxella nasibovis. NCBI lineage: Bacteria > Pseudomonadati > Pseudomonadota > Gammaproteobacteria > Moraxellales > Moraxellaceae > Moraxella > Moraxella nasibovis. Next base: position 1,826,612 of record NZ_CP089975.1, read on the forward strand.
CGCAAACACAGAAAAAGATAGTAAAAGACTTATGTCTTGATTTTAGTGACGAAAACAACCCTAAGTATTTTATACAATCAGAGATAAGTATGATTGATTTTGATGCATTGGCAAAAGAAGTAGGAAGTACCTTTTGCTCTCCTGATGCATTGGAATTAAATGATGGCATATTGCATTTTATCGAATTTAAAAATCAAGACTTAAGTAATGTAGATATTAAAAATTGCCAAAAGAAATTTTATGATGGCTTATCCATTTTTGGAATTTTATCTCAAAATAATGGTATAATAAATGACATACAAATCCAATATACTATTGTGTGCAATCCTGAAAAGAATATGATTAATACAAAAAGAAGTTGTAAAGAAAACCCAGTTTTTGGCACTATGCAGAACAATATTAAAAAATCAGAAGGAAGCCTTATTTCTGACAAAGAAATAGCTAATTACCAGAGAAAAAAAGATGGCAAACTTCAAAATACAAAAAGGCTATTACTTGGGTTAGCTAAATTTGGTATTAATGTGGAGATTAATGCTCTTTTAATTCAAGAAGAAATAGATGAATTTTTATCACAATTTCAAAACTCTGCACTTACCTAAAAAAATCTTATTAGCCAAAACTGCATTGCATTAAAAACACACTTTCCATTGAGAGTGTGTTGTTTTTTATTACTTACTCTCTTGCCTTTTTGTGCCAAACCCATTAAAATACAATTATAAGTTGTATTAACAACAAAAGGTTGTATTATGAAAATTTTAAAAGAACTAAGACAGCACCACAAACTGACCCAAAAAGACATTGCTGAACGCCTAGAAGTTACCCAGCAAACCGTTGCCAAATGGGAAAATGGCAAATCTGAACCAAGCATTGCTCATTTGCGAGATTTGGCATTATTATACGATACCAGTGTTGATGAGCTGGTAAAAGAAAATGCTAATGCTAAAAATATTACTCGTAATATTTATCGGTTTTTTGGTGGAAGTGATAACTGCTTTTGGGGGCATATTGGGCTTGGCATTCCCAATCAAGAAAAATCCATTTGGTACCCCATTACTTTAAGAACTGCCAATCAGGTTATTAACAATTTAGACAATACTTTTTCTAATTTTATTCATATAGAAACATTGAATAACCGTACTTTATTTTTTAATAAAAAACACTTACTGCACATTCATATTCTTGATGACAATGCCGATTGTCCAGAAAATGATTGGGAATTGGGGTGGGACAGTTATCAAGGCTTACCTGCTGAAATCTACCCTGCTTTGTCAGATTATCTCATAGAAGGCATTCTTGACTTAGAAAATTATTCTCCAACTTTTATTGAAAATGTTAAAGAAGTTTTAAATGAATATCCCAACCTAGCAGAAGAAGATGTTAGTGATAGTAAGGTTTATACTCTATCAAAAATATATCAATATTATATTGATACGAATTGCTTTGAAGATTTTATACATTTAAATTATGGGAATGATAATGTGTGGTTAAAGATGAGAAATTTTGGAATTGGTATGGATACTTTTATATCCAGTCATCAAATTGTCTTAATTGATGTACCAACGCATTTATTTAATAAAGCATTTCAAGATGAAAATGATTAATTAAATTAACTTTAATTTGATAAGGAATTGACAATGAAACTGATAGACAACATTAACCAAATCTTTGGTGATGATTTAAAAAAACAATTGAAAAATGGTAAAAATGCCCGTCTAAAAATTGGGTCATCTTACTTTTTATGCGTTTTCTGCATTAAGAGATGAACTAATTCGCCAATGGTTTTGACTTTGTCCGCCTTGTATGAATGGATGATTGAGCAATTATTGATAAGTACGTCTGGACTGTCTGGTAAGCAGCTGTCGTCAAGCGACCCAAAGACAAATTGGACGATTGATGATAAAATACAGCACGCCCAAAAAATCGCCCAACTCACCAAAGAAATTCAAACTTTGCAACATAAAATTTATAAAGAAAAGCAGTTTAACAAACAAGTAAAGATGAATTTGGTGCTGCAAAAATTAAGGCAAGCACTGGACAACCTAACGAGAACGCTATGATTTTAGCAAATGAAATTTTTGATTTGTATGACGCCTTAAACAGATTTGGCGAAACCAACACCCTAGAAGCAAAAAAGGCAAGCCAAACCATAGGCGATTCTGTGATGCAGACCATCTGTGCTTTTGCCAATACCGCAGGCGGATATTTGTTGCTGGGTGTGTCTGAGCCCGATGAAAAGCACGATGAATTTTGGGTATCAGGCGTATCAGACAGCGATAAACTGCTCAATCAAATCCAAACAAATTGTCGCAGTCAATTTAATCAAAGCATTCCCATTGATATGGGCATTGCCAAAATTGACCAAAAAACCGTGATTGCAGTCAAAGTGGACGAATTGCCCAACACAAACAAACCTTGTAGCTTTATCGCCAAAGGCAAAAATGGCAAAAACTTTACCAAAACAGGGGTGTGGCTTCGTGGGATAAATAATGATTATGAAGCCACCTTTGATGAGTTAAAGCCTTTGCTTGTGGCGTCAGCTGGGTTTTCCCACGAGCAGATGGTGCTAGATGGCGTGAGTTTTGATGACATTGACCCCAAGCACCTTGAACGCTATCGCAAACTTAGAAAGCAAGTCAAACCAAACGCTACCGAGCTTGATTTTGATGATGAAGAGCTATTATTAGCCTTAGATGTTGCTGTCAAAAAAGATGGCAATATTTATCCCAATGTGGCAGGGCTTTTGTTATTTGGTCGTGATATGGCATTAAGGCGGTTAATGCCAATGGCAAGGGTGGATTATATTCGCCACGCAGGCACGGTTTGGGCTGAAGACAGCCAACAGCGTTTTTTGCACACCAATGATTTGCGTGAAGCGATTATCACAATGATACCCAAGCTAGAAGCTACCATCATTGATGATTTGCCCAAGCATTTTTATCTACCGCCCAATTCTCTAAGCCGTGCCGATACGCCCATATTACCCCAAGCGGTTGTGCGTGAAGCGGTGGTTAATATGCTAATGCACCGTGATTATGCCACCAACCGCCCTTCACAAATCAACCGATTTAGCGACCGCATAGAATTTACCAATGCAGGCTATTCACTCAAACCCGTGGAGCAAATCGTTGAAGGACAAAAAGGCTCAGAGCTTAGAAACCCCATTATCGCCCAAGTGCTGTATGATTTAACCTTTGCTGAAACCAAAGGCAGTGGCATTACCATTATGAATCGTGGCTTAAAAAATGCAGGACTTAGCCCCATTGTGTTTAAAAGTGTGCGTGAGTACAATGAATGCGAAATCGTACTACGCTTACAAAAACTCATTGATGAAGATGATATGGCGTGGCTTGAACGCTTTGGGGCTTTGACAGACAAAGAAGCCGAAGTTCTCATTTTGGTCAAAAAAATGGGGCAAATCACCAATAAAGACATTCAAATCAACATTGGACTAGAAACCCTAAAAGCAAGCAGTATTTTAAAGAAATTCTGTGCCAAAGGTCAGCTTATCAAACACGGTAAAGGCAATACAATGTCTTATACCTTGCACCCTAGCTTAATAGCCAACAACCCCAGCACTGGGATTAACGGCCTAAGTACGGAGATTAGCTCAACAGGTAACGAGCCTAGCTTGGCAGGTAACAAGCCTAGCTTGGCAGGTAATGAAGAGTCAGCTCCACAGGTAATCACCGATTTATCCATACTACCGACCGAGCTACAACAAAAATTTATTGAGATTACAAAGCCCGCCAAAGACAAAAAACGCTTAAAGCCAGAGCTTATGCAAGCCCTAATCATAGAGCTATGCTTAAATCACTACCTGACAAGCAAAGTTTTAGCCCAACTGCTTGACAGAAACCAGCAGTTTTTGCGAGCGGATTATTTATTGCCAATGGTAAAAAATGGCAAGCTAATACTTGCTTATCCCAACCAGCCCACCCACGAAAACCAAGCCTACAAATCCACCCAAAAGGAACGCCCCCAATGACCACCCTAAAAATGCACAGCCCCAACCTTGTGGACGACAACATTGCCAAGATTGCCACGCTATTTCCCAACTGTATCACCGAAAAGCCCAAAACAGACGAACAAGGCAATCCTTTAAAAGACAAAGACGGCAATATTATCCTTGAAACAGCCATAGATTTTGACCTACTCAAACAAGAACTCAGCCATCATCTGATAGACGGCAGTCAAGAACGCTACCGCCTAGACTGGGTGGGCAAGCGTGAAGCCATTCTCACCGCCAACAGCCCGATTGCCAAAACCCTACGCCCCTACCGTGATGAAAGCGTGGATTTTGACAATACTGGCAATCTGTTTATTGAAGGCGACAACCTAGAAGCCCTAAAACTGCTCCAAGAAAGCTATCTTGGGGCGGTCAAGATGATTTATATAGACCCGCCTTATAATACGGGCAATGACTTTATTTATAATGATGATTTTAGCGAAGATACCGAGAGCTTTTTTGCCCGTTCAGGACAAGTGGACGACAATGGCAACCGCCTAATCGCCAATCTTGAGAGCAACGGTCGCTTTCATTCAGACTGGCTGTCGATGATGTACAGTCGGCTAAAACTTGCAAGAAATTTATTAAGTGATGATGGCGTGATTTTTATTTCTATCAATGATGCGGAACAAGCCAATTTAAAGAAAATATGTGATGAGATTTTTGGTATTTCTAATTTTATAACAAGCATACCAAGAAAAGGGTCTGGCGGTCGTCAAGATAGTACACACTATGCAATTGTTCACGAATATATTTTGGTTTATACTCGTGAAATAAATAATTTTAATGCAGGAAAAGATAAAAAAGAGCTATCTGGATTTAATAAAATTGAAAAAGAAACTAATAGAAAATACAAGACACAATTATTAAGAAAATGGGGAGAAAATAGCAGAAGAGAAGATAGACCAAATCTATTTTACCCAATCAAAGCACCTGATGGTTACGATTTATATCCCTTATTTGGCGATGGGCGAGAAAGCTGTTGGCGTTGGGGTGAAAAAACTATGCAGGAAGCATTAAATAATAATGTGGTAGAATTTATAAAAGATGAGCAAGGGGTTTGGACTGCTTACGAGAAATTATATGAAGATGAAAGTAGTAATGAAAAATTATTCATTACTTGGATTGACGATGTTAGTTCAAGTAGTGGAGCAAGATTGATTAAATCATTATTTGACAATAAAAAAGTTTTTGATTATCCAAAGCCAGTTGATTTGATTAAATTACTCATTAAAATGGCAAATGTGAAAGACGGAGAAATAGTACTGGACTTCTTTGGTGGTTCGGCTACCACCGCAAATGCTGTTATTGAATTAAATAGTGAGACAGATAAAATTGGCAATATAAAATTCATTTTAGTGCAAATAAACGAAAATATAAATAAAGATAAATTAAAAGAAGCCTATGACTTTTGCACCAAAAACAACCTACCAACCACGATTGCCGAGATTTCCAAAGAACGCATTCGCCGTGCAGGGGCAAAAATCCAAGCGGAAAGTAACAAAACAGCCACCCCCCCCCGCCACTTGATGTCGGCTTTCGTGTGTTAAAGATTGACACCAGCAATATGGCGGACATTTATTATCGTCCAGATGACTATCGCCAAGATTTGCTTGATGACTTGGTGGATACGGTCAAGACGGACAGAAGTGATGAAGATTTGTTGTTTCAATTTATGCTAGATACAGGTGTGCCGTTGTCTTTGCCGATAGCGTGCGTCAAGATACAGGGGCGGACAGTGTATCAAGTTGGGGGCAATAGCTTGGTGGCAAGCCTTGATTATATTGACGCACAGATGATTGATGACATTGCTCGCCTTGCCCCTATCAAGTTTGTTACCAGCGAACAGGCGATTGCCAGCGACTCGGACAAAACCAATATCATTGAGCGGTTTAAACAATTAAGCCCACATACCGATGTTCGTTTTATTTAAGGGAGTGAGTGATGACAATTGTTTTTAAACCACTTGCTTATCAATTACAAGCCGTCAAGGCGGTGGTGGATGTTTTTACAGGACAAGAAGTCTTGGGCGGTAGCACTCGCTACACCTTAGACCGTGGGACTTTGCCACAGCCACCAAAACAAGGCACGCTTGACTTTGTGCAAGCAAGCGATGATGTGGAAGCGGTGGGGCTTGCCAATGCTCCGCTCTTTGATATGAATGAAATTTTGACAAATTTGCAACGCACGCAAATTCATCAAGGCTTACCAAAATCAGATGCACTCATCACCGCTGACAACGCCAAAAATCAAAACCTAACGAGTAGTCCCTTAAACCTAAATATAGAAATGGAGACAGGCACGGGCAAGACTTATACTTATTTGCGTACCATTTTTGAACTTAACCAAAAATACGGCTGGTCAAAATTTATCATCATTGTGCCAAGCATTGCCATTCGTGAAGGGGTCAATAAAAGCATACAAATGATGGCGGACGACCTTTTGGCAGAATATGGCAAAAAGCCCAGAGCGTTTATTTATCATTCCAAAGCCTTGCACCATTTGGAGAGTTTTAGCTCGGACGGTGGCATTAACATTATGATTATCAATATCCAAGCCTTTAACGCCACAGGCAAGGATAATAGACGCATTTATGATGTGCTAGATGATTTTGGTTCACGCCGTCCAATTGATGTCATTGCTCGTAACCGCCCCATTTTAATCTTGGACGAACCCCAAAAAATGGGGGCGGATAAGAGTTTGCAAAGTTTGGCAAATTTTAAGCCCTTGTTTATTTTGCGTTATTCAGCCACGCACAAACGAGATTATAACCTTGTGTATCGCTTGGACGCTTTGGACGCTTACAATCAAAAATTGGTCAAAAAAATCACCGTCAAAGGCATTGAAGTCAAGGGCTTTACAGGCACGAGTGGCTATTTGTATTTGCAAGAAGTGCTATTGTCCAAACAAGCTCCCATCGCTTGCCTAGAACTGGAAATCAAATCCAAGCAAGGCAATTTTCGCCGTGAAATCCGCAAGGTCAAAAAAGGCGATGATTTGTATGTCATATCAGGCGAATCTGAGCAATACAAAGACCGCTATACAGTGAGCGACATTAGCCACGAAAGCATAGAGTTTGCCAATGGCATTTGTCTTAGTGTTGGGCAGGGCAATCTTGATGACACCGATTTACGCCGTATCCAAATCCGTGAGACGATTAAGGCACATTTACAAACCGAAAGTCGGCTGTTTGCTCGTGGTATTAAGGTGCTAAGTTTGTTTTTTATTGATGAAGTTGCCAAATACCGTCAATACGACACCGATGGCAAGGCAGTCAATGGCGACTATGCCCAAATGTTTGTGGAAGCGTATCGGGCGGAAGTGGCAAACTATTTGGATTTAAACTTAGAAAACGACCCTTATCAAGACTATCTAAAATCCATTGATGTCAATGACACGCACAAGGGCTATTTTAGTGTGGATAAAAACCGCCATTTGGTCAATCCAACCACCAAAAATGTCAAAGATGAAGAACTAGGCAAAAGTGTGGCTGTGGCGGACGATGTGGACGCTTATGACTTGATTTTAAAGGACAAAGAATCATTACTTGCCTTTTCTGAGCCACACGATGATGAAATGACCAAAAAACGCAAAAGCGTGCGGTTTATTTTTTCGCATTCTGCGTTGCGAGAAGGTTGGGACAATCCCAATGTATTTGTGATTTGTACACTCAAACACTCTGACAATGTCATCTCACGCCGTCAAGAAGTGGGGCGTGGACTGCGTTTGGCGGTGGACAAATTTGGCACACGAATGGACAGCGGTTATTTGCCGTTGGGCGAAGTGCATAGGCTCAATAACTTAACGGTGATTACCAACGAAAGTTATGCCGACTTTGTGGGTGGACTACAACAAGAAATCAAAAGCAGTTTGGCAACTCGCCCAAGCCGTGCCAATCCACAATATTTTACAGGCAAAGTGGTGCTAAGTGAGCTGGGTGGGCAAATGGTAATTACCGACCAAACCGCCAATCAGATTTATAAATATTTACTCAAAAATGACTATCTTGATGATGACGACAATTTGCTTGCCAAGTTCCAAGATGACAAAGACAATGGCAAGTTGGCACAGTTTCCCGAAGAGCTAAGACCCTTTGCTGACAGTATTGTTAAATTGGTCAGTAGCGTGGTCAATCCAAATGCCCTAAATGGCATTGTCAGCGATGGCAACAAGCCCAAAAACCTGATTAACGAAGCCAACCTACAAAAGAAAGAATTTCAAGCCCTATGGCGACGCATTAACCAAAAGTCCATTTATCAAATTGGGCTAGACAGCGACTTACTTATCAAAGCAAGCATTAAGGCTATCAACACAATCAGCCGTGAACGCAATCACAACCTTGTGCCGTCTTTGACTTATACCATTAAAAGTGCCGAGCAAGCAGAAGTGATGAATTATGACAAACTTGGGGCAGGCGAAGGCTTTGGACAAGCACAAACCCACCGTGAAGGTTATGCTGTCAATGTTCATACATCACTCAAATACGACCTAGTCGGACAAATTGCCACACGCACCAAACTTACCCGCCGTACGGTGGTGGCGATATTGAATGGGATTGAGATGGTGGTGTTTAATGAATTTAAGAAAAATCCAGAAGTGTTTATTGGCGAAATCAGCCGTATCATTGATGGCGAACAAGCCAAACTCATCGTCCAAAATATCAGCTATGAATTGACCAAAGAGCGACACCATAGCACGGAGATTTTTGTGAGCAATGTGCCATTGTCGGACAATGCCACGCCTGTCAGTCGCCATATTTGGGAATATGTGGAGACGGATTCTGCCATTGAAAGAAACTTTGTAACCGCCCTAGAAGAAGCGGTGGACGATGTGGTGGTCTATGCCAAACTGCCCAAGAGCTTTACCATTCCCACGCCTTTTGGGGGTTACAATCCTGACTGGGCGATTGCTTTTAATCAAGACAAAGCAGGGCAAAAAATCCGCAATGTTTATTTTGTTGCCGAAACCAAAGGCAGTGTGAGTCAAAGCGATTTAAGAGACAGCGAAAAACACAAGATTGAAAGTGCTAAGGTGTTTTTTGCCAAACTTAGCCAAAGCCAAGATGACGATTTGCTTAATGACGACAAAAAAGCAGGCGTGGCAAGCATTCCTGTAAGCTATCAAGTAGTGGATAGTTTTGAGCGGTTGATGCAGGTGGTTGGCGGTTAAGGGACAATCAAAAAAAAACAGCACTCTTAGAAATGGGAGTGCTGTTTATCACCAATCTACCACATTCGACTGATAAAAATCTTTATCAAAGGTGCAATGATAAAATAAATTAGCAGTATCGCCTGCACAATACATAAAACAGAACCTGAGACTTTTGATAAAAGTTCAAATTGATTAGATGTCAAACCAGCCATCGGTTCAATACCTGTGGAATATAAACTGGTGTGAACATTTTGCTGATTATCAACGGCGATTTTGACCAGATTGTTTTGTATGATAGATAAAATGGTTTGAGTATCTATGGTTATTTTTGCGTTATATAGTTCCTTGTAAGCACCATAATCAAATAAGATAAGGCAACTCATAATACTTAATATGGGAGATAAAAAATGCAAGCATAAACTTTTTTTATCACCATTATAAATATCATTACCATTTATGATTGTGTTTAAGAGATATGATACTGTCTCTTGAGTGAAAATTATAGAGATGCAAAGTATTATGGACAAAAATAAAACAACATTTGCCAAGGTTTTAAAAAAATATAATAACACCCCAATGATGAAAATTGTTATAAACACACCTAAAAAATCATCGCTGGGACTATGTGATGATGTTGATACAGCGTAACTGATACCACCAATAATAATCAAGCTTATTAGGACTGAAAAAAATCCAAAATTAAAAACAGGATACAACAAACATAGAATAATGACACAGCTTAATCTTAAGCCCAAAAGCGGTATTTCTGATGAGCAATGCAAAATCATGACATTCTCTAAAACAAAAAGCTTTTTATCATAACACAGAACCACAAAAAATTGAGCAAATAAAGCAGCATTTAAAATAACAGCGCACCTTTATGACTACAAAAGACCTACAATTTTTTATTTTTTTGTCGCATAAGCTAAGTTACAATAGCTTTTGAAATGCTTGCTGTATGAGTATTTTAAGTCAAAATATCAAGGAACCCGCTTTTCGCCAGTTCTTAAAAAATTTTCAAAAAATCCCAAAAGGAAAAATCTCATGTCCGAAATGAAATGCCCCTACTCAGGCACCGTCCTAACCCACAGTAATGGCGCCCCTGTCGCCGACAACCAAAACTCACTGACCGCAGGCGCTCGTGGTCCACTGCTTGCCCAAGATTTGTGGCTAAACGAAAAGCTTGCCGACTTTGCCCGTGAAGTGATTCCAGAGCGTCGTATGCACGCCAAAGGCTCGGGTGCGTTTGGTACATTTACCGTGACTCATGACATCACCCAATATACCAAAGCTAAGATTTTTAGCGAAATCGGCAAAAAAACCGAAATGTTCGCCCGCTTTACGACCGTCGCTGGCGAGCGAGGAGCGGCGGATGCTGAGCGAGACATTCGTGGCTTTGCCTTGAAATTTTACACCGAAGAAGGCAACTGGGACATGGTTGGCAACAACACGCCTGTATTCTTCTTGCGTGACCCAAGAAAATTTCCCGACCTAAACAAAGCGGTCAAAAGAGACCCCAAAACCAACTTGCGTAGTGCGACCAATAACTGGGATTTTTGGACACTCTTGCCAGAAGCGTTCCACCAAGTGACCATCGTCATGAGCGACCGCGGCATTCCTAAGTCTTATCGCCATATGCACGGCTTTGGCTCGCACACTTATAGCTTTATCAATGCCCAAAATGAGCGTTTTTGGGTCAAGTTCCATTTCCGCACTCAGCAAGGTATCCAAAACCTAACCGATAGCGAGGCCGAAGCGGTCATCGCCAAAGATCGGGAGAGCAATCAGCGTGATTTGTTTGATGCCATTGAGCGTGGCGATTTCCCAAAATGGAAAATGTATGTACAAATCATGCCAGAAGCGGACGCCGAAAAAGTACCTTACCACCCATTTGACCTGACCAAAGTTTGGCCAAAAGGCGACTATCCTTTGATTGAAGTGGGCGAATTTGAGCTGAACAAAAACCCACAAAACTTCTTCTTAGATGTAGAACAATCCGCCTTTGCCCCAAGTAACTTAGTGCCGGGCATTAGCGTATCGCCAGATAAGATGCTACAGGCGCGCCTGTTTAACTATGCCGATGCACAGCGTTATCGCTTAGGCGTAAACCGCAATCAAATCCCTGTCAATGCCCCACGCTGCCCTGTGTACTCAAACCACAGAGACGGACAAGGTCGTGTTGATGACAACTATGGCGGTCGTCCGCACTATGAGCCAAACAGCTTTGGACAATGGCAAGAACAGCCCCAGTACGCCGAGCCTGCCCTAAAAATCAGCGGCGATGCCAAAAACTGGGATTTCCGTGAAGATGACAATGACTATTTTAGCCAGCCACGAGCGCTGTTCAATCTGATGAACGACGAGCAAAAACAAGCCCTGTTTGACAACACCGCAGCAGCGATGGGCGATGCGCTTGATTTCATCAAATACCGCCACATCAGAAACTGCCATAAATGCGACCCTGCTTACGGTGAAGGCGTTGCCAAGGCATTAGGCATGACGGTAGAAGACGCCATCAAAGCATATGACACCGACCCCGCCAAGCACCTACCAAGCTGCCTTGCACCTTGATTTGAGCTTGCTTGACAAGAAAAACCGTCTTGAATTTCAAGGCGGTTTTTGTTGTCTATACACTCAAATACTGGCAGCCAATCTTGATGGCATGACAATCTAGGGGTTTGAAAAATTTTCATGAAGTCTGATTATTTTCACCCATTTTCTATCAAAGTTTGGTATGATGAGCGCATCATCACCATCATTAAATTGCAGAATCATTTATGACAAATTACCACCTACCGCCAAGAACACTGATTGTGTTTGGCTTTGCAATTTTATTATTGCTCGCAAGCTTTTATTATCTCACCCAAGTCTGGCTCATTATTTTTGGCGCAGTGCTGTTTGCTGTATTTTTATTGGGTCTTACCGACTATGCCAAAAAAATCCCCAAACTTGGGGCTTATTTAGAGCGCCTGCCGCACACGCTGATGGTGGGTATGGTGGCAGGACTCTTACTGCTCATCATCGGTGGTTTTTTGGCAAATTTTGGTAATGAGCTTGCTAATCAGTTTTCCGACATCAAAAAGATGATTCCTGCTGCCATCATTGGCATTGATAATTATCTGCAAGGCTATCCGACCATCTATGAGTGGGTAACGACCCGAGAATGGTTCGTTGAAGTGCGCCAAAACCCAGAGATACTGTTCTCGCAGTTTGGACAAGAAGCAATCGGCAGCATACCGATGCTACTTGGTGGTTTCGTCAGCGGCGTGGGTACTTTTGTCATCATTTTGTTACTTGGATTATTTTTTGCATTAAATCCAGCCATGTATCAGCGTAGCTTCATCGCTTTGGTGCCAAAAGTCCACCGAGACAAAGCCAAATATCTGCTTGAACGCAGCTACGATGCTTTAAAACAATGGCTGGTCGGTCAGTTGGTGGTGATGTCCTTTGTCGGTATCGCAACGACGATTGCGCTGTGGCTTATGGATGTGAAATTTGCCTTGGCGCTTGGCGTTACTGCTTTTGTGCTAGACTTCATTCCCGTCATTGGTCCTTGGCTCTCTGCCGTCCCCATCTTATTGGTTACACTAATCCTTGCTCCTGATATGTTGCTTTGGGTGCTGCTCATGATCATCGTGGTGCAGCAGATGGAAAGTTACATCGTCTCGCCCATCGTCCAGCAAAGACTGGTGGACCTGCCACCTGTGGCACTACTGCTGTCTCAGATCATCATGGGATCTATGACGGGCATTTTGGGTGTGGCGTTGGCTACGCCGCTCATGGTGGTGGCGATCGTATGGGTGCAGGTGCTTTACATCAAATTCACCCTTGGTGATTATCAACTTAAAATCATGGGGCAAAATGACGAAGACCTTCGTCATGATAGATATAACCAGCCTGAGCCGATGCAAGTGGTGAAATCCGAGCACATCAAGATCAGTGATTAACCTAGGGTTTTTAAGCCTAAACCCTACTACAAACCGCCATTCACTCATAGTGAATAGCGGTTTTTTCATACATCAGCCAATTTGCACCGAGATAGACAAGACAGCCACGACTGGCAAGTGATAAGCACGCCAATCAACCCAAGCATTTGACACCACAAATATCAGCCACAACTCACCTGAAAATCCTTGCGCTTTAAGGTAATGCTTTAAGATAATTGAGATTGGATTACAAGGCTGTTATCCTTCAAAAAAACAAGCCGCCCAAGGCGACTTGTTTCATCAAGCAAAATGACCTAACGATCAGTTTTTCTCTTTGTCGATGATTTTGCTGTCAGTGATCCAAGGCATCATCGCACGCAGCTTAGCACCGGTTTTTTCGATTTGGTGCTCAGCAGTTTGACGGCGGCGAGCGGTCATTGATGGGTAGTTTAATTGACCCTCTGCGATGAACATCTTGGCATATTCGCCAGACTGGATGCGTTTTAGTGCGTTACGCATTGCCTCACGAGATTGGTCATTGATGACTTCAAGACCAGTCACATACTCGCCATATTCAGCGTTGTTAGAGATGGAGTAGTTCATGTCAGCGATGCCGCCTTGATACATCAAGTCCACGATGAGTTTTAGCTCGTGCAAGCACTCAAAGTATGCCATCTCTGGTGCGTAGCCTGCTTCTACTAGGGTCTCAAAGCCCATTTTCACAAGCTCAACCGCACCACCGCACAGAACGGCTTGCTCGCCAAACAGGTCGGTTTCGGTTTCGTCTTTGAAAGTGGTCTCGATGATGCCAGAGCGGCCACCACCCACGCCTGATGCGTATGACAGCGCCACTTGCTTGGCTTGTCCTGATGCGTCTTGGTAAACTGCGATCAAGTCAGGGATACCACCGCCATTGACAAATTCGGAACGCACAGTGTGACCCGGTGCTTTTGGTGCAACCATGATGACATCAAGGTCTTTGCGTGGCACAACTTGGTTGTAATGAATGGCAAAGCCGTGAGCAAAGGCAAGCGTTGCGCCTTCTTTGATGTTTGGCTCAATCACATCGGCATACAGCTGTTTTTGGAACTCGTCAGGCGTCAAAATCATGACAAGGTCAGCGCCTTTCACCGCATCCGCAGTCTCGGCAACTTTTAGACCTGAATTTTCTGCTTTTTTCCAAGAAGCAGAGCCAGCACGAAGGCCAACCGTCACATCAACGCCTGAGTCTTTTAGGTTTAGGGCGTGGGCATGACCTTGTGAACCATAGCCGATGATGGCAACTTTTTTGCCTTGAATGATAGACAAATCACAATCTTTGTCATAATAGATATTTAAGCTCATAAGAGTTTCCTTGATAATTACACTGGATAATCCAGCTGGAGTTGAAAAAAATTAATAAGTGTTTAAAATTTACAGACTAAGCGTCCGCTCACCCCGTGCAATGCCAATCACGCCAGAGCGTACCACTTCTAGGATTTTATCTCGTCCGATGACTTCAATAAAGCCATCAAGCTTGCCTGCGTCCCCTGTGATGAGAATGGTATACAGATTTGGGCTGACATCGACGATTTGCGCACGGAAAATGTCCGCCGTACGATATACTTCCTCACGGTGCGCACCTGTCGCACGCACTTTGATGAGCATCAGCTCTCGTTCGATTTGGCTGCCGTTTGAGACTTCCGACAGGTTTTGCACTTTGACCACTTCGATGAGCTTGTGCAGCTGTTTGGTGATCTGTTCAATCTTATCAGCAGTGGTGATGGTCGTCAAAGTCAAGCGAGACAAAGTTGGGTCTTCGGTAGCGGCGACATTGAGCGTATCAATGTTATAGCCACGCTGAGAAAACAGCCCTACCACACGAGACAGCGAGCCTGCTTCGTTTTCCATCAATACAGAAATCAGATGTTTTTGTACTTGCGCCATTAGGTACGCTCCCCTTTTGATAGCCACATATCACGCATGGATTGCCCCGCCACTTGCATTGGATAGACATGCTCCGACTTATCCACATACACATCAATAAATACCAAGCCGTCCATTTCTAAGGCTGCTTTTAGCTCTTCTTCCATGGTGGCAGGATTGGTAATTTTTACGCCTTTATGTCCATAGCTTTCGGCAAGTTTGACAAAATCAGGCAACGATTTCATATAGCTTTGGGCATGGCGACCTTCGTACAGCATGTCCTGCCACTGCTTAACCATGCCAAGCTGGGCGTTGTTTAAGTTTAAAATCTTAACAGGCAAATTATACTGCAAGCAAGTGGACAGCTCTTGGATATTCATCTGAATTGAGCCTTCGCCTGTGATACAAACCACTGTTTTTTCGGGGCAGGCAAGTTTTGCTGCCATCGCATACGGCAAGCCCACACCCATCGTGCCTAGACCGCCAGAATTTAGCCATTGGCGTGGCTCATCATATTTATAGTACAGCGCGGCGAACATCTGGTGCTGACCGACATCAGAGGTGATGATCGCTTTACCGTCGGTCAATTTATACAAAGTTTCCACCACTCGCTGCGGCATGATGGCGTGAATTTCAGCATCTGTATCGTCATTATAACGCAAACCATGACGCTTACGCCACTCATTGATCTGTTTCCACCAGTCGGCAAGTGCAGCCTCGTCAAGGCGTTTACCAGTCGCTTTAATCTGCGCCACCATCTCAGTCAAGACAGGCTTAACATCGCCGACAATCGGAATGTGAGCGGTGATGGTTTTTGAGATGGAAGTTGGGTCGATGTCAATGTGAATGATGGTCGCATTTGGACAGAATTTTTTGACATTATTGGTCACACGGTCGTCAAATCTTGCCCCCACCGCCAAAATCACATCGGCATGGTGCATGGTCATGTTCGCTTCATAAGTGCCGTGCATACCAAGCATACCTACAAACTGCTCGCCTGTGGCAGGATACGCACCAAGCCCCATCAAAGTATTAGTGACAGGCAAATTTAGCAAATTGGCAAGCTCACGCAGCTCATCAGACGCATCACCTTGCACCACACCACCGCCAGAATACAGCACTGGGCGTTTGGCAGACAGCAGCAAATCAACGGCTTTTTTGATTTGACCGCTATGACCCTTGGAAGTAGGCTGATAAGAGCGCAAACACACCGACTCTGGCATGAAATAATCAAACTTATCGGCAGGATTTGTCATGTCCTTAGGAATGTCCACCACCACAGGACCAGGTCTGCCTGTACTTGCGATAAAGAAGGCTTTTTTGATGATGGTCGGAATGTCGGCAGGATTGCGCACGACAAAGCTGTGCTTAACCACAGGTCGTGAAATACCCACCATGTCACACTCTTGGAAAGCATCATCGCCAATCAAGGTGCTTGGTACTTGTCCGGCAAGCACCACCATCGGAATCGAGTCCATGAAAGCGGTGGCGATGGCGGTGACGGTGTTTGTCACGCCTGGTCCCGATGTCGCAAGCACCACGCCCGTGCGTCCCGTCACACGGCTATAAGCGTCCGCCATGTGTCCTGCGGCTTGCTCGTGGCGCACCAAGACATGCTCGATTTTATCTTGTTTAAATAGGGCATCATAAATGTGCAGCACCGCCCCACCAGGGTAACCAAAAATGTGGGTGACGCCTTCATCAACCAAGGCTTGCACAAGCAGCTCTGCCCCACTCATGGCGACCTTTTCGCCACGGGCAAGCTTAGCTTGATTTTCATGGAAATTTTTGGCGGCATCTGCCGTCTGAGTGTGCCCCGTCATGTTGGGGGCTTGGGTGGTTTGCTCTGTCATCGCTAATCCTTTTTACCAATTCGTTGACCAATTCGGCATCAAACAAACACAAATTTACTAAAAGACGCGGGCAATGCAAGGAGCTGACAAAATTTGGCAGGAGAGTCTTGCAGACCGGTAAGTCTCATAGCAATGTTAAATAAAGTGCTGATGAACGGTAATCCATCCGCCTTTGTTTAACAAACGCAGCTTCATGATAATCGCCGCGCCGACTTCGTACTTATGATAATAAACCATAAGTTATAAAGCTTAAAACTTATTAAATAATAAGTTATCAAAATGGAACTTTGTGTATATTACCGCAAAATCATGACTTTGCCAAGTGTATTTTTAGACATTACACAAGATTTTTGTAATGTGCGCAAGATTTGCCATGTTTATATGTAAACTTCCTATCAATCATCCGCATCATCAAAGCCATTGGCACACTTCATCATTGATGCTACAATAAGGATTCATCACGCCAAATCCACACAGCCAATCAACCTATGATCAGATCACTTCACAAATCCTTGTCATTTCTTTTGGTATGCGCCATCAGTCAAAGCAGCGGCGCCATCTCCGTCTATCACAGCATTGGCAAATTTGGCGAGCCCACTTACAGCCAGTTTCCACCACAAGGACGATACACGGTGCTAAATTTTCACCTGCCTGCCGCACCAAAAGCTCAGCCGCCCACGGACATTCAAAGACAGTGTCAGATTCTGCGTGACAATCTGGCTGCGCTCGACGCTGGCGGTATCATTCATGAAATCGACGACACAGGTAAACAAACTGAGCTAAATGCTGACGAAATTGCCCTGCGAAAATCACAAACACAAAACGCATTACGGCAGCACTGCTCATGATGAGTGGATTGACTTGCCATCAAGCCGTTATTAAATGAACAAAATTAAATGCACAAAAAAAAGACCGCTTTAAAAACGGTCTTTTTTAATAAGCGCATGGCTTGGTGTTTTGTTAATGCTTAAGCAGGAATGCGCAGCACTTGACCCACATAAATCTTGTCTGGATGTGACAGCATTGGCTTATTGGCATCAAAGATTTTCATATAATCATTGGCATTGCCGTACATTTCTTTGGCGATTTTTGACAGCGTGTCGCCAGATTTGACGGTATAAAAGCGAGATTCTGGCTCTTGACTTTCCACGGCGATGTCATCGACGACAGTTTCAACATGCTGGACATTACCCACTGCCAAACGAGCACGCTCACGGTCAGCTTGTGTCTTAGCGGTACCGGTCAGTGTCACGGTGTCGGTGTCGCCGTTATAATTGACAGACAGACCGCTGATTTGCACATTTTGCGCTTGAATGCGTGCCAATAGCAAATTGGCGATTTCCTGTGCGGTAGGCTCTGCCGCTGGTGCTGCGGTATTTGCCGCCTCTGGTGCTGCGTCTTTTTTGTTGCGGTTAAAAATCTTGTCGCCAATGTCTTTGGCAAAGCTAAAAATACCCATGTTACACTCCTTATGTTGCACCGCCGCTTGTCAATCAAGCTCGTAAATGGCGGCTACGGATTTGGTTTATAAATTAAGTTCATCATTCAGTATGATGCGATCAATCAGCCAGCACGACGACCGATTGACAACCTTGTAATCATCTTACTTGAAAAATAAGCATAATATCGCTAAATTTTGCTATCAAATTGTTAGTAATTGTAGTTATTATTGCTGATCAGCATCAAAAAAGCCGCCCAAAGGCAGCTTTTATTATGATGTCACGCTTAGCGATTACAGCTTTGCAGTAACATAGTCAATGGCTTTTTGAACTGTGGTCAATTCGGCAGAATCTTCATCAGGAATGGTGATGCCGAAGTTGCTTTCAAATGCCATCACAAGCTCCACTAGGTCTAGCGAGTCTGCACCCAAATCATCCATGAATGATGCGTCATTCTTGATGTCAGCAACATTCAGACCAAGCTGCTCAGCCACTGCGTCTTTTACTTTAGCTTCGATATCGCTCATAGGATTTTCCTTTTTTAATCAAACAGATAAAAGCTGTCATCAGCACCATGCGGATGTTGGCGATTTATCTTTAACTTTTAACAGATACTGCATATCATAAAACATTTTTGCCAAGAGTGCAAGTTTTATGGATACAGTTGTTCACATTTTTATGATAATGGCAAATGCACTTTTTGTCAATCTTTTTTGTGCATAGGCTTACATATACATGCCGCCATTGACCGCCAACACCTCACCTGTGATGTAGCTGGCTTCATCGCTTGCCAAGAAAGTCACCGCCGCAGCGATCTCCTCTGGCTGAGCCATGCGCCCAAGTGGCACAGCATCAAGCATGGAAGTGATCAGACGCTCGTCAAGCTCTTCGGTCATGTCAGTCTCTACAAAGCCTGGTGCCACACAGTTCACCGTCACACCACGAGAGCCGATCTCACGAGCCAGCGCACGAGTAAAGCCCTCGACACCCGCCTTACTTGCCGCATAGTTTGCCTGACCTGCATTGCCCATCTGACCCACCACCGAAGTGATGTTAATGATGCGCCCAAAACGAGCTTTCATCATGCTGCGAATGGCTCGGCGAGAAGTGCGATAGATTGAAGTTAGGTTGGTGTCAAGCACATCTGCCCAGTCTTCATTTTTCATGCGCATGAGCAGACCATCTTTGGTGATGCCTGCATTATTCACAAGCACATTGACACCGCCATAGACACTGTCAATCTCTTCAAACAATTTGTCGATCGCCTCATCGTCGCACACATCAAGCACTCGACCGATGCCGTCTGACTCGCTCAAATACTCTTCGATCGCCTCAGCACCCTTTTCGCTGGTCGCCGTACCGATCACAAAACAACCCTCATCAGCAAAGCGCTGAGCGATGGCTCGCCCGATGCCACGAGAAGCACCTGTTACTAGGACAATTTTTCTACTCATGCCAGATTCTCCAATTTTTCAAGGCGCGCCAGCTTATAACTTGGCAAAGCACTGATTGGCTCAGCCTGACGCTTAGCAAGATTTGATAGCACATTTCCCGGACCACATTCGATGATGAGATCAATGTGCTTGTCCGCAAGTTTTTGCATGGTTTTTGCCCACTGCACTGGCATAGAAAGCTGCTCAATAAGCGCGGTTTTGATGTCATCAATGGCATCATAACTCACGGCGTGACGATTTTGAATGACAGGAATTTGTGGTGCATTAAAGCTTGTGTCATTCAATCTGGCGGCAAGTTTGTCTGTGGCAGGATTCATCAAGGCGCAGTGTGATGGTACAGATACCTTCAATGGCACCGCTTTTTTGCCCAGATTTTCAACCGCAGACAGCACATGAGCCACACCCAATTCTGTGCCCGCCACCACCACTTGCCCTGGGCTATTAAAGTTGGCTGCATTGACAATGCCAGCATTTGTCGTAGCATCCTCACACAGACTCGCCACCTGCTCGTCCTCCAAGCCAAGCACAGCAGCCATCTGAGTATCCACAGCCGCCACTGCATCCGTCATGTATTTGCCACGCTCATGCACCAGCACCACCGCATCCGACAGGCTTAACACCCCACTTGCCACCAGCGCACTGTACTCACCCAAAGAGTGGCCTGCCAAGCATACAGGTTCAAGATCTTGGCTTTTTAGCTTGTCAAAAATAATGCGCCAAATGGCAATGCTAGATGCCACAAGGGCTGGCTGAGTGTATTTGGTCTGATGTAGTCGCTCTTCGTCTTGTGTGACTTCCCACAGGTCAAAGCCCAGCGCCGCACTCGCCTCATCAAAAGTCTCTTTAACCACAGCAAAATGCTCAGCCAGCTCATTCATCATGCCGACCGCTTGCGAACCTTGCCCCGGAAAAACCACCGCTACTCGTTTGATAGCATCACTAGTCATAATTTACCCGTTTTTATTCATGCGTTCATCGATACAAAAATTGCGTTTAGTTTATCACAAAAAATAAACGCTTGTTTACTAATTTTTTAATCAAATCAACCAACTTATTGATTTTAAATGTTTTTCTTTTGATGGCAAAATTTAAAATCAAAAAAGCCAAGCGCATTGAGGAACAACGCAGCTTGGCTTATGATCAAATGATCTACCAATCAGCTTTCTTGGCTTACCTTGAATAGCTGACGACCACGGTAAAAACCGTCTTTGGTCGCGTGGTGACGAATGTGTTTTTCGCCAGTGGTAGAGTCGATAGTTAACGCATTCACAGTGATGCGGTCGTGAGAACGACGCATGTCACGGCGTGAACGGCTTTTGCGGTTTTGTTGAACTGCCATGATAGCTCCTAAAATTCGATACACTTTAAGGTAATTTAACAGCTAAATTGCCAAAAAGCACTACTATTAAAACTGTTTTGCACTCAAGATCAGCCACAAACGCAGCTCAAAGCACAGCACCTTTTGCCTTGATATCTTTGATAAGCACAATAAATGCAGTATTATACAGAAAAAATTTGTAATTTTCAAAGCCAAATTCAAAAAATATCATAAAAATTTACAAAACTTTTCAAATCATGGCTTTGATGACTCAGTTCAGTTTGCCTTTTAGCGCCGCTAATGCCGCAAAAGGATTCTCCTGCACTTCCTCTTCCTCATCGTCCACCATATCAATTGGCATGTCGCACTCATCATGTCTTGGCGACAAAGGCAGAGCAAGTAAAAGCTCATCTTCTAGCAGATCTTTGATCGGTAGCATTCTGCCTGAGCCCAGCTCATCCATCAGCACATATTCTGCACCTTGAATCGCATCAATTTGCATTTCGTCCGCCAAAATCGCCAAGCGATAATCGCCAGACACATTCACCATCATCGGATCAAGGCATCTTTGACAAGGTACGACAAGCTGCCCCATCACTTCAAAGGCTAGCCATAAGATACCTTCTGATTTTTGTAGTGTCGTCTGCACTTGTAGTGCCTCTTGCACAGCATCGACGCTCACCTGCTCAGACAAGCGATGAAAGATTGATACAGGTACGCTACCCGACCAAGTAAAGCCAATGTCTGCCCATTTATCAAGCATGATATTGGCAGGCATTTCTTTGGCTGCGGATGTCATATTCATTAAAATTCCTCGTTGATTTTTGGGTATTATTTCATAAAATGGCAAAATTTTCATCCCAATTTCAAAATTATTTGCCGATCATAAAATAATGCTATAATAACCAATCTTTTTAACGATGATTATCATGACCGCTGTTAATTTTTACGACTTATCGCCAGACGCCAATTTCAATCACTCGCCCAATCATTCAGACATCCAAGCACTCTGGCAGGATTTTTTTTGTGACGGCGATGTATGCAAAGACATTGATGACTTGGCTCAGCACATGAGCAAGCAAGACTGGCAAGACTTTAAAAATGCTTGGCGTGGCATTGACCCTGATGATGACGCAGCGCTCACCGACTGGCTGATTGATTTATTTAATCAGCTATTTAATCAGTCAAACATTGGCATCATGCCCACCGTCTTGGTGCGTGGCGATGGCGAGCCTGAATATTTTCCCGCCACAGGCGAAAGTCCTGCACGCATTGAGTTTGCGCATGGATTTTTTGCCAGCGCTTTGCACGAGATCAGCCATTGGTGCATTGCAGGCAGGCACAGGCGCACTTTGAATGACTTTGGCTACTGGTACACATCTGATGGGCGTGACGCAGAAACGCAAGCGATATTTGAGCAAGTGGAAATCAAACCACAATCCATCGAATGCCTGCTCAATCAAGCGTGCGGTCGTTATTTTTATGTCTCTCAGGACAATTTAAATGCAGACTTTGACACCAGTCAAAGCACCTTTGCCACAGATGTCTATCGGCAAGCTAACAGTTATCTTATTGAACCACAAACCCTACCAAGAGATGCTAAGCGTCTTTTGTGGGTATTTTTAAAAATTTGCCAAAATTGTTCCTAACCACACAATCTGAACCACACAATCCGAGAATGCACATGCAAACACTGCATCTACACCCACAAAATCCACAGCAAAGACTGCTTCAACAAGTCGTAAGCGCCCTAAAAGATGGCAAAATCATCGCCTACCCGACAGACATTGGCTATGCCCTGCTCACCGATTTACACGCCAAAGCAGCCATAGAGAAAATCGGGCGCATTGAGCAGGTACTTCATCAAGACGCGCACACACTGCTGTGCCAAAATATCAGCGACATGGCAAAATACGCCGACATCAACAATGCTCAATTTCGCCACATCAAAAACGCTGGTAATGACACGCGCTTTGTTCTGACTGCCAATAAAGAAGTACCAAAACAACTGATTAACAAAAACAAAAACATCGGCATTCAGCAGGTAAATAGCCCTCTACTTAATGCTCTATTAGAAATGCTCGATGGCGCCATCGTCATGCACGCGCTCAACCCAGAGCTGATACAGACAGACACGCCATACGACATTGAAGATCTCTTAGATCGCCAAATCGACCTATTGGTGCATGTGGACGCCATTGAAATATCTGACATCACAACAGATGATCTGACCGAGCTTGATGCTTAAAAAGCACTCATAAACTCCAAAAATAAAAAATCCCAGTCAAAGCTGGGATTTTTTTGAGAGTGAATCGCAAATTATGGGCGATCTACTAGCTCAACATATGCCATCGGTGCATTATCGCCATCACGATAACCGCACTTGATGATGCGCAGGTAGCCACCTGGGCGAGTTTTGTAACGAGGACCTAGTTCGTTGAATAGTTTGCCAACGATTACCTTGTTACGAGTACGGCTGAATGCCAAACGGCGATTAGCAACGCTGTCTTCTTTTGCCAAAGTGATTAGCGGCTCAGCTACACGGCGCAGCTCTTTTGCCTTAACCAAAGTGGTCTTGATAAGCTCATGTTCAAACAGAGAATTAGTCATGTTTTGGAACATTGCCTTACGATGGCTGCTGGTGCGACCCAGCTTAACGCCACTGTTACGATGTCGCATGGTCAGTATCCTTTAAATTAACGGCTACGATAAGAGAAACGATCATCAACTCTTAGATCACTTGGTGGCCATGTTTCTAGGCGCATACCAAGTTCCAAACCTTTAGATGCCAATACATCTTTGATTTCGGTCAATGATTTCTTACCAAGATTTGGTGTTTTAAGCAGTTCAGTTTCAGAACGCTGTACCAAATCGCCAATGTAATAAATATTTTCAGCTTTTAAGCAGTTTGCTGAGCGAACCGTTAGTTCTAAATCATCCACTGGGCGTAGTAGCACAGGGTCAATTTCTTCTTTCTCTTTAACAGGTTCAACCACTTCTTCAGCTTCCAAATCAACGAAAATCGCAATTTGTTGCTGCAAAATGGTTGCTGCCTTACGAATGGCCTCTTCTGGATCAATCGTACCATTAGTTTCAAGCTCAATGATCAGCTTGTCAAGGTCGGTACGCTGCTCAACACGGGCATTTTCAACATCGTAAGCCACACGCAAAATTGGACTAAAACTTGCGTCAAGTTTTAAGCGACCAATTGTTTTTGAATTGGCATCTTCACGACGCTGATTGGCAGGCTCATAGCCACGACCTGTCACTACACGCAAGCGCATTTTCAAGTGACCACGCTCGCTCAATGTACCAAGCACCAAGTTTGGATTGGCGATTTCAACATTGTGTGGCAGTTCTAAGTCAGCAGCAGTAACAACACCTGCGCCCTGCTTATCCAAAGTCAAGTATGCTTCGTTTTGATCGTGCAAAGTGATTGCCAAACCCTTTAGGTTCAAAAGCAAATCAAGCACATCTTCTTGCAGACCTTCTAGCGTGGAATACTCATGATCCACCCCTTCAATCTCTGCTTCAATAACGGCTGCACCCGACAATGAAGAAAGTAGAATACGGCGAAGGGCATTACCTAGCGTATGCCCAAAGCCTCTTTCTAACGGCTCGAGCGTGACCTTAGCAGTCGTTTCATTAACCGCATCCACATGAATGGCGCTAGGTGTTAGAAACTCAGTTGCATTTGTCATAGTGTCACCTCGATTTAGTTCGGATTATTTAGAATATAGCTCAACAATCAAGCTTTCGTTGATTTCAGCAGGTAGCTCACTGCGCTCTGGTGCAGTCTTGAAAGTACCTTGAAGTTTGCTGTGATCAACTTCAAGCCATTCTGGAATACCACGCTGTGTCGCAAGCTCAATGGCGTTTTTGATACGAAGTTGCTCTTTTGATTTCTCATGAACAGCAATCACATCACCATCTTGTACTTGGATTGAAGGAATGTTCACACGAACAAACTCATCACGGCCTGCTTTTTTAAGCAAAATCGCACGGTGGCTAACCAATTGACGAGCTTCTGCACGAGTAGCACCAAAGCCCATGCGATACACCACATTGTCTAGGCGACGCTCTAGCATACCAAGTAGGTTTTCACCAGTTGCACCACGCATACGCGCAGCTTCTTTATAGTAATTTGAGAATTGACGCTCAAGTACGCCGTACATGCGTTTAACTTTTTGCTTTTCACGAAGCTGTGATGCGTATTCAGAAGTTTTGTTCTGGCTATTGCCGTGCTGACCAGGCGCACGACTTGCTTTTTTAGTTTTCACATCATAAGGCTTAACACCTGATTTTAGTTGCAGGTCAGTACCTTCACGACGTGACAATTTTAGTTTTGGACCAATATAACGGGCCATGTGTCTTTCTCCTTAAACGCGGCGCTTCTTAGGTGGGCGGCAGCCGTTGTGTGGAATTGGGGTAACATCGCTGATGCTGTTAATTTTATAACCCAATGCACCTAATGCACGAACCGCAGACTCACGACCTGGTCCTGGACCTTTAACCAAGACATCAACATTCTTCACGCCATAGGTTTCTTGTGCTGTTTTACCAGCAACTTCAGCAGCAACCTGAGCAGCGAAAGGTGTTGATTTACGTGAACCACGGAAGCCTTGTCCACCTGAGGTGGCCCAAGCCAATGCATTACCTTGACGATCGGTAATGGTTACAATGGTGTTATTAAAAGACGCATGAATATGGGCGATACCTTCAGATACCGAGCGACGAGCCACTTTTTTGCGGCTACGAGTGTCTTTTGCCATCTTTTAGCTTCCTAAATTAGTTACTTTTTAATTGCTTTGCGTGGACCTTTACGGGTACGCGCGTTAGTTTTTGTGCGTTGACCATTTACAGGCAAGCCACGACGGTGACGAAGACCACGGTAGCAACCCAAATCGGTTAGACGCTTAATATTCATTGAAATTTCACGACGAAGGTCACCTTCGGTAGTGTAATTTGCAACTTCTGCACGGACAGCATCTAGCTGTGTATCATCCAACTGACCAATTTTGGTGGTTTCGTTGATACCTACGGCAGCAAGAATTTGCTTTGCAGTGGTACGACCGATACCAAAAATGTAAGTTAGTGAAATCACTGCGTGTTTGTTGTCCGGAATGTTTACACCGGCAATACGAGCCATTGATTTCTCTCCATTAGCACAAACGCATTTGCATTTGCTAAGTTTACTCTACTGCTGAATTTCAACAGCATGGCAAGTAGCGGATAATACATTATCCGCTACTATTTTGCAAGCGTTAATTTGTAAAAATTAACCTTGGCGTTGTTTGTGGCGTGGCTCTGAGCTACAGATTACCAAAACTTTGCCTTTACGGCGAACAATTTTGCAACTGCCACAAATCTTTTTAACTGATGCTTGAACTTTCATGTCATGCTCCTAAAAGTACGCCTATTGATTTGGCGATTTAATTAAGGTTTGGTCATGATATTGATGCTTCATCAAATGCGCTTGAATTTGCGCAATGAAATCCATCAAAACAACCACCATGATCAGCAATGAAGTACCACCCAAAGGGATGGCAGCGCCGAAAGATGATTGCACGACCATTGGCATCAAACAAATGATTGCCATATACATCGCACCAATAAAGGTTAGGCGATTTAAAACAAAATCTAAATAGCGTTTCGTCTGCTGTCCAGGTCGGATACCGGGGATATAAGCTCCGCTGCGCTTCAAATTTTCGGCCACTTCTTTAGGATTGAACATCAATGCCGTATAGAAGTAACAGAAAAAAATCACCATCGCACCAAACACCAAAAGATATAATGGCGCACCAGGTTGCAATACCAAAGAGACATTTTGGATAATGCTTTGAAATAGCGTCGGATTTTCTGTCGGTGTGGCAAAATGACCCAAGCTTGCAGGCAACATCAGCAATGAGCTGGCAAAAATAGCAGGAATGACACCAGCCATGTTGATTTTTAAAGGCAGGTGTGATTGCTGCTGAGCATAGACTTTACGACCCTCTTGCTGCTTTTGCGCATAATTCACAGGCACACGACGCTGCGCTCTCTCAATAAAGACAATCGCTGCGGTAACCGCAATACCCAAAATCAAAAACACCAAGGCAGTCAGTAATTCTTTGCTGCCGCCACCACCGCTGACAAAAATTCCAGCAATCATGGTTGGTGCACTTGCCACAATACTGGCAAGAATCAGCATAGAAATGCCGTTACCAATGCCACGCTCGGTGATTTGCTCACCCAACCACATCAAGAACATCGAACCTGCCACCAAAGAAGTAACCGCAGGTACATAAAAACTCAATCCTGTTGATAGGGTCAAGTTTTGAGAAATCAGACCTGCTGACATACCCACCGCCTGCACAAAAGCCAAAGCCAATGTGCCTTGACGGGTGTATTTATTCAATGTTCTGCGCCCTGCTTCACCTTCTTTTTTTAATGCCTCTAAAGAAGGGACAACCACAGACATCATTTGCACCACAATAGATGCTGAGATGTAAGGCATGATGCCCAGTGCCATGATCGACATACGCTCCAACGAGCCACCGGAGAACATATTAAACATACCCAAAAAGGTATTTTCCCCAGCTTTAAAAAACTCAGCCAAACGAATGGGATCCATGCCAGGCACAGGGATATGCGAACCTAGACGGTAAACAATCAACGCACCAATTAAAAACAACATACGATTCCACAACTCATCGTATTTACGGATAAATACGAATGGATTTAGCGGAATGCCAGACTTGGACGCTGATTGCTTAGACACGATATTACTCCTCGACGCTGCCGCCAGCAGCTTCGATGGCTTGTTTTGCGCCCTTGGTGACTTTAACGCCTTTGAAAGTCAAAGCACGGCTGATTTCGCCAGACAAGATGATGCGAGCACGCTTCATGTCACCACGAATGATGTTTGCAGCTTTTAGCGTTTCTACGCTAACCACATCGCCTTCAATCTTGTTCAGTTCTGAAAGACGCACCTCAGCAGTAGTCAATGCCATTTGGCTGGTAAAACCAAATTTTGGCAGACGACGGTAGATTGGCATTTGACCGCCTTCAAAACCCGCTGGAATGCTTGAACCTGAGCGTGAAGTTTGACCTTTGATACCACGACCACCAGTCTTACCAAGACCAGAACCGATACCACGACCACGGCGTTGAGCAGTCTTTTTTGCACCCAAAGCAGGTGACAATTCATTTAAACGAAGACCCATTACGCTTCCTCCACCTTAACCATGTAATTCACACGATTTACCATACCACGGATTGAAGGCGTATCCTCAACCTCAACAGTATGACCAATACGACGCAGCCCCAAACCTTTTAGGCAAGCTTTGTGGCTTGCTAAGCGATGGCTACTCGATTTTGTTTGAGTAACTTTGATTGTTTTCATCGTAACTTACCTACTTCTTAGCCCAAAATTTCTTCAACAGTTTTGCCACGCTTAGCAGCAACTTGCTCTGGTGAAACCATGTCACGAAGACCTTTGAAGGTTGCTTGCACAACATTGGCAGCATTGGTTGAACCATAGCATTTCGCCAATACGTTTTGTACGCCTGCAACTTCAAGAACGGCACGCATTGCACCGCCAGCGATGACACCAGTACCTTCAGAGGCTGGCTGCATATATACTTTAGATGCGCCGTGACGAGCGTTGATTGGGTGCTGTAGGGTAGTGCCTGCAAGCTCAACAGTAATCATGTTGCGCTTAGCAGCTTCTAGTGCTTTTTGGATGGCGGCAGGTACTTCACGAGCCTTGCCACGACCAAAGCCAACACGACCATTACCGTCGCCAACCACTGTCAATGCAGTGAAAGAGAAAATACGACCGCCTTTAACAACTTTTGCAACACGGTCAACGGCAACCAATTTTTCTACCAAACCGTCAGTTTGTTCAACTTTTGCCATGATTAGAACTCCAATCCATTTTCACGAGCAGCGTCAGCCAAAGCTTTAACACGGCCATGATATTTAAAACCACTACGGTCAAAAGCAACTTTGGTGATGCCAGCTGCTTTTGCACGCTCTGCAATCAATGCGCCAACTGCTTTTGCCGCTTCAACATTACCAGTCGCACCAGAGCGAAGGGTTGAATCAAGCGTAGAAGCTTGAGCGACAACCACACCACCAGTTGGTGAGATGATTTGCGCATAAATATGGCGTGGAGTGCGAGTCACAGTCAGACGGTTTACGCCTAGGTGACGGATGTGTGCACGGGTTTTTTTCGCTCGACGAAGACGAGCTGATTTTTTATCGAACATTTTTGCTCACCTTACTTATTTTTTCTTAGCTTCTTTACGAAGAACCACTTCATCGCTATAGCGAACACCTTTACCTTTATAAGGCTCTGGCGGACGGAAGCTACGAATTTTAGCTGCTGCTTGACCAAGTTTTTGCTTATCGCTTGATTTTAGAACGATTTCAGTTTGGCTTGGGCTTTCTGCAGTCACGCCTTCAGGTAGCGTGTATTCGATTGGGTGTGAGAAACCTAGGTTTAGGTTTACTTTGTTACCAGCAACTTGAGCACGATAACCAACGCCAATAAGTTGTAGGCGACGCTCAAAGCCATTGCTTACACCTTGAACCATGTTGTTGATCAATGCACGCACTGTACCAGTGTGCATCCACGCTTCTTTAGTGTCAGCAACAGGAGAAAGTGTAACCACACCATCTTCTTGTTTTAGCTCGACCAAATCATGCAGGCGTAAAGACAAAGAACCGTTCTTGCCTTTAACTTCAACCTGCTGACCGTTCAAAGTAACACTGGTACCAGCTGGTAGCGTTACAGGGGCTTTAGCCACACGAGACATAGGAATTTTCCTTTAATGATAATAAAAACCATCAAAATGATGGCAACGAAACAAGTGATTTTCCAACAAGCCTTAAAATCACCATACGGAGAATTTCAAAGTTATTTAGAAAAGCACGCTATTATAACAGAAAAAATCCTTGGCGTAAACCAAGGATTTTATATTTTTGTAATTTATTGATGCTAATTAAGCAACCAATGCAATTACTTCACCACCAATGCCTGCGGCACGAGCGGCACGGTCGCTCATGATACCTTTACTGGTAGAGATGATGGCAACACCCAAGCCTTTTTGAACGCTTGGTAGCTCATCTTTACCACGATATTGACGAAGACCAGGACGGCTGTAGCGTTTTAGAGTTTCGATAACGCCTTTGCCTTGGTAGTATTTTAGCTCAACAGTTAGAACTTTTTTACCATTTTCAATGTCACTTACTTCTGCAGAAGCTAGGTAACCTTCAGCAACCAATAGGTCGGCGATAGATTTACGCAGCTTAGAAGCAGGCATAGTAACAGATAGTTTATTTCTTGATTGTGCGTTGCGGATGCGGGTTAGCATATCAGCAACAGGATCTTGCATACTCATTGCGATACTCCTTACCAGCTAGCTTTACGAACGCCAGGTACATCACCTTGCATTACACGCTCACGCAATTTGTTGCGTGACAGACCAAATTTACGGAAGTAACCGTGTGGACGACCAGTCAGACCACAGCGGTTGCGTAGGCGCACTGGTGAAGAGTTGCGTGGCAGGGCTTGTAGAGCAAGCATTGCATCCAGACGCTCTTCGTCACTTGCATTGATGTCGCTGATGATTGCTTTTAATTTTGCACGCTTTTCGGCGTACTTAGCAACGGTTTTTTCGCGTTTTAATTCGCGATTGATCATGCTTTTTTTAGCCATAACGTTTTTCCTTATCTGAATGGGAAGCCGAATGCTTTTAGCAAAGCACGACCTTGATCATCGTCAGCAGCTGTGGTTGTGATGGTGATGTCCAAACCACGGATGCGATCGATTTTATCAAAATCAACTTCTGGGAAAACGATCTGCTCTTTGATGCCTAGTGAGTAGTTACCACGGCCATCAAAAGCTTTGGCAGAAAAACCACGGAAGTCACGAATACGAGGAATCGCAATGGCAATTAGACGATCTAGGAATTCATACATCTGTTCGCCACGAAGTGTAACTTTACAACCAATCGGCCATTCTTCACGAATCTTAAAGCCAGCAACTGATTTGCGAGCTTTGGTGACTACAGGCTTTTGACCAGCGATTGCGGTCATGTCAGCCAACGCACCTTCTAATAGTTTTTTGTCTTGTGCTGCACCGCCAACACCCATGTTTAGAGTGATTTTGGTGATTTTTGGCACTTGCATTACATTTTCCAAGCCAAGCTCATCTTTGATTTTTTGCTTTAGCTCGTCATTGTATAAAGATTTTAATCTTGCCATTACTATATACCCTTGGTCTCTTATGCAGTCGCCACTACTTCACCAGTTGAACGATAGATGCGCTCTTTTTTGCCATCACTGTTCACTTGGTAAGCAATACGATCTGCTTTTTGGGTTGCTGCGTTATAGATCGCAACATTTGAAATGTGTAAAAACGCTTCTTGCTTAACGATGCCACCTTCTTTACCTAGCATTTGGTTAGGTTTTTGGTGTTTAGTTACAATGTTAATGCCTTCAACTTTTACACGGTCTGCTTTAACCGCCAAAATTGTGCCTTGCTTGCCTTTATCTTTGCCAGCAATCACAACCACGGTGTCGCCTTTGCGTAACTTTGCCATAATAGCCTCTAAAAGGTTACAGTACTTCAGGTGCTAGTGAAACAATTTTCATGAATTGCTCACCACGTAGTTCACGGGTAACAGGTCCAAAAATACGAGTTGCAATTGGGGCTTTGTTATTGTTTAGAATAACTGCCGCATTGTCATCAAAACGTAGTACAGAACCGTCTGGACGGCGTACGCCTTTTTTGGTGCGTACAACGACCGCATTCATCACGTCGCCTTTTTTAACACGACCACGAGGAATGGCTTCTTTAACCGTTACCTTGATAATGTCGCCAACTGATGCGTAACGACGATGCGAGCCACCCAGCACTTTGATACACTGAACGCGTCTTGCACCACTGTTATCTGCAACTTCCAGCATTGTTTCAGTCTGAATCATCGCATTACTCCATAATAAATAAAGCAATAAAAGCCATTCGCCATCAAATATGCACAATATTTGCACATATTTGATGGATGAACATCTACAAAGATGTACATTATACTAGCAAATGACTTTTAATGCAAATAACTTAAATTTTTACCGCAGTCTCAACCACGTCCACCAAAGTCCAAGTTTTGGTCTTTGAGATAGGACGAGTTTCTTTGATACGAACGATATCGCCTTCTTGACAAACATTGTTCTCGTCGTGAGCTTTTAGCTTGGTAGAACGGCGAACTTGTTTGCCATACATTGGGTGGCGAATTTGGCGCTCAACCAGAACAGTGATAGACTTATCCATCTTGTTGCTGATTACTTTACCAGTTACAACGCCAACTTCTTGAGTTTGGGTGTTCTCGCTCATGCGTCGCCTCTTTGTTTTTCGTTAATCAAAGTTAAGATTTTTGCAATCGTACGACGATTTGCCTTAACTTCGTGAGTATTGCCCAGCTGACCCGTAGCTTTTGCCATACGCAGACGGAATGCATCAAGCTGCTTTTCGTCAAGCAATTGAGCCAACTCTTCTACTGATTTTTCGCGTAATTCGTTGGTTTTCATTACATAACCGTCCGTTTAACAATAGTCGTTTTGAAAGGTAGCTTAGCTGATGCCAAAGTTAGAGCTTCACGAGCCAATTCTTCGCTAACGCCTTGAATTTCGTAAAGCATTTTACCTGGCTTGATTTCTGCTACCCAGTACTCTACAGGACCTTTACCTTTACCCATACGAACTTCTAGAGGTTTTTCGGTAATTGGTTTGTCTGGGAATACACGAATCCAAATTTTACCGCCACGCTTAATGCGACGAGTGATGGTACGACGAGCTGCTTCAATTTGGCGAGCAGTCATACGACCACGACCGATAGATTTTAGACCAATTTCACCAAATGCAACGGTGTTACCACGCTGGGCTAGACCAGTGTTACGGCCTTTGTGCATTTTACGGAATTTGGTACGTTTTGGTTGTAACATGGCTTACCCCTTGTCTGAATTACGACGGTTGTTGGTACGGCCACGGCGTTTTGGCGCACGAGCTTTCTCTTCAACCACTGGGTTATAAACGCTGTTCATGCCGTCTAGAATTTCACCACGGAAAATCCAAACTTTCACACCGATGGTACCATAAGTGGTCTCTGCACGCACTTCTGCGTAATCGATGTCAGCACGAAGAGTATGTAGAGGCACACGACCTTCACGATACCACTCAGTACGAGCAATCTCTGCACCGCCTAGACGACCAGATAGCTCAACTTTGATGCCTTGTGCACCTGAACGCATGCTGTTTTGTACCGCGCGCTTCATTGCACGACGGAACATCACACGGCGTTCTAGCTGGTTTGCGATACCAACAGCTACCAAGCGAGCATCTAGGTCAGGCTGAGTGATCTCCTGGATGTTTACCTGAGCAGGTACACCCATGATTTTGGTCAGCTCTTTTTGTAGTGCTTCGATGTCAGCACCTTGCTTACCAATGATCACACCTGGACGAGCAGATGAAATGGTGATTTTGGCAGCGCCAGTAGGACGCTCAATGCTGATGTTGCTCACCATGGCTTCTTTTAGCTTGTTGCGCAAGAAGTCACGCACTTTAAAGTCGTTTAGCAGGTATTCTGAATATTGCTTTGGGCTGGCATACCAGTTAGCGTTATGCTTTTTGATGACGCCCAAGCGAATACCAATAGGATGAACTTTTTGACCCATGATTATGCTCCTACTTTAACAGTGATGTGACAAGTGCGCTTGCTGATACGGTCAGCACGACCTTTGGCACGGGGCATAATACGCTTCAAAGTGATGCCTTCATCAACATAGATGGTAGAAACACGCAGATTATCGATGTCTAGACCATTGTTGTGCTCAGCGTTAGCGATTGCTGATTGTAGGCATTTCTTAACCAGTTTAGCACCTTTTTTGTTGCTAAAAGTCAAGATGTCCAAAGCGCGCTCGATTGACTTACCACGAACTTCGTCCGCAACCAATCTTACTTTTTGTGCCGAAATAGCGGCACCGCGTAATTTTGCAGTTACTTCCATGGTAGCACCTTATCTCTTAGATTTCTTATCAACGCCGTGACCACGATATGAACGGGTCGGAGCGAATTCACCAAGTTTATGACCAACCATTTGTTCATTCACAATCACTGGTACATGAGTGCGACCGTTGTGAACAGAAATGGTTAGACCTACCATTTGTGGTAGAATCATCGAGCGACGAGACCAAGTTTTGATTGGTTTACGGCTGTTTGTTTCAAGAGCGTCTTCGATCTTGGCAAACAAGTGCGCATCGATAAATGGACCTTTTTTCAATGAACGAGGCATTAAATTATTCCTTATTTCTTGGCACGACGGCGACGGATGATCATATTGTCAGTACGCTTATTAGAACGAGTCTTAAGACCCTTAGCTTTCTGACCCCAAGGACTGGTTGGGTGTTTACCAAAGTTGCGTCCTTCACCACCACCGTGTGGGTGATCAATCGGGTTCATCGCAGTACCACGAACGGTAGGACGAACACCACGCCAGCGTGCTGCACCTGCTTTACCAAGCGATTTTAGGTTGTTTTCAGTGTTAGACACTTCACCAATTACCGCACGGCAGTTTGCATGGATGCGGCGAGTTTCGCCAGAGCGCAAACGAACGATCACATAAGCACCGTCTTTACCCAACAATTGAACCGCTGCACCAGCAGAACGAGCGATTTGCGCGCCTTTGCCGATTTTTAGTTCGATGTTGTGAATAACAGTACCCACTGGGATATTTTTAAGTGGCAAGCAGTTACCTGGGCGGATTGGAGAACCCTCACCAGATTGAACCTGATCGCCTACAGCCAATTTTTTAGGTGCAATGATGTAACGACGCTCACCGTCTGCATATTTAAGCAGTGCAATGTGTGCGGTACGGTTTGGATCGTACTCAATGCGTTCAACAGTTGCAATGATGCCGTCTTTATTGCGCTTGAAGTCAATCAGACGATAGTGTTGCTTGTGACCACCACCGATGTGACGGGTAGTGATACGGCCGTTGTTGTTACGGCCACCAGTTTTTGCTTTTGATTCAACAAGTGGTGCATAAGGACGACCTTTATAAAGGTGTGGATGCACTACTTTTTCAACAAAGCGGCGACCTGGTGATGTAGGTTTTGCTTTTACGATAGGCATGTCTTTAATCCTTATTCGTTAGTCGCTGTTTCACTAGTGACTTCTTCACCAGCACCGATTTGTACGTCTGAACCAGCTTTCAAGGTTACATACGCTTTTTTGACATCAGAGCGTTTGCCCACAACACGGCCAAAACGCTTAGTTTTACCTTTGGTGTTTAGCGTGTTTACTTTAACAACTTCAACACCTTCAAACATCAGCTCAACCGCTTGTTTGATGTCACGCTTAGTCGCATTGCTGTCCACTTTGAAAACTTGAACACCAAGGCTGTCGCCCAGACGCTGAGATTTTTCAGAGAATACAGGGGCTTTTAGCACTTGATACAGTCTTGCGTTACTCATGCTAGTGTCTCCTCAAATTGTTTGGCAGCTTCTACAGTCATGATAACTTTGTCAAAAGAAACCAAGCTTACTGGATCAACTTCACGAGCACCCAATACATTGACATGTGGAATGTTGCGAGCAGCTAGATATAGATTTTCGTCCACTTCGTGCGTTACGATCAAAGCACGCGGTGTGTTTAGCTCTGCTAGCTTAGCAACCAAACCTTTAGTTTTTGGTGAATCTACAGTGATGCTATCAACCAAAACCAGACGCTCTTGGCGTACCAGCTCAGCTAGGATGCACTGCATGGCACCACGATACATTTTACGGTTTACTTTTTGAGACCAATCTTGTGGTTTTGCTGCGAATGCACGACCGCCACCAACCCAGATTGGGCTACGGATAGAACCAGCACGAGCGCGACCAGTACCTTTTTGACGCCATGGCTTTTTACCACCGCCAGATACTTCGCCACGAGTTTTTTGTGCACGAGTACCTTGACGAGCGCCAGCTAGGTAAGCAGTTACTACTTGGTGTACCAAGGCTTCGTTGAACTCACGACCAAAAGTCGTTTCTGATAGCTCAACCGCCGCACCTGTAACAGTTTTTAAATTCACGTTAATCCCCTTAGGCTTTCACTGACGGACGTACGATAACATCGCCACCATTGGCACCAGGAAGTGCGCCCTT
Source organism: Moraxella nasibovis (assembly GCF_029581575.1). Classification (NCBI taxonomy): domain Bacteria; kingdom Pseudomonadati; phylum Pseudomonadota; class Gammaproteobacteria; order Moraxellales; family Moraxellaceae; genus Moraxella; species Moraxella nasibovis. The sequence continues at coordinate 1,862,849 of NZ_CP089975.1, forward strand.
GATGACTAGTACACCTTTTTCAGCATCAATAGACACGATTTCAAGGCCTTGAACAGTAACACGCTTGTTACCCATTTGACCAGGCATCTTTTTGCCTTTAAATACTTTACCTGGTGTCTGGTTTTGACCAGTAGAACCAAGTACACGGTGAGAAACAGAGTTACCGTGAGTTGCGTCTTGAGTACGGAAGTTGTGACGCTTAACACCACCTTGGAAACCTTTACCCTTGCTTTGACCAGTCACATCAACCAACTGCCCAACTTCAAATAGATCTACCAAAATGTTGCCGCCAACTTCACGACCTTCAAGATCGCTCTCGTCTGCACGGAATTCCCAAACACCACGACCAGCGGCTACGCCAGCTTTTGCGAAGTGTCCTTTTTGAGCAGCAGTTACACGGCTGTCACGACGCTCACCAGTGGTGATTTGGATTGCGTTATAGCCATCGGTGTCTACTGTTTTGATTTGCGAGATGCGGTTTGCGTCAACCTCGACTACTGTTACAGGGATAGATGCGCCTGCTTCAGTAAAGATTCGGGTCATACCACGCTTAATACCGACTAAACCAATCGCCATTTTAGACCTCTTACTTTAATAATAGTTTAATATTAAACCAGTCTTGTTCAATTAGCCTAGGGCGATTTGAACATCAACACCAGCTGCTAGATCAAGCTTCATCAACGCATCGACAGTTTTGTCGGTAGGTTGTACGATGTCAATCATGCGTTTGTGAGTGCGAATTTCATACTGGTCACGAGCGTCTTTGTTGACGTGTGGTGATGTCAATACGTTGAACCGCTCAATACGAGTCGGCAAGGGAACAGGACCACAAACTTGTGCGCCTGTACGCTTTGCAGTATCGACAATCTCTTGTGCCGACTGGTCAATCAGACGATGGTCGAAAGATTTTAGTCGGATACGGATTCTCTGGTTAGCCATGCCAACAAGCTCCTAATTAAGTGCTTTATAAAACTTCCGTCATCAAAAAAGATGAGTTCAGCTATACCATTTTTCATATTTTTTGCCAAAAATCGATGCTTTTGACAAAATAATCCAATCCCTGCCCGTCATGCACAAATGGTCAGACAGCAGGGGTGATGTTATAGTGCCAAAAACGATGCTTCGGCTGTGGCGTTGTCCTTTTTAAATTCTCTATCGTTGTTGTAGAGAACAATTTTTATCAAATTCATTCTTTTCAATCACGACATAGCGGATTAAAAAGCGCAACGCTAAAACATAATAAGCCCATATTATACACCAAAATCGGCTAAATGCAAGGGATTTATTATGCTTTTGTCAAAATAATCGTCATTTTTATGTATGCTTTATGTATGTCGCCATTCATAAAAACTCATAAACGCATTCGATCATTTGCGTGCTATTTTATCATTTTTTTGTGATAAAAACCGCACTATTTTCATTGAATTTTTTAATTGATTTTATAAATTTAATGAAAATAATCAATAATTATGCCCCGTTTTTGGGTAATTTTCCTGCGCCTTGACACACCGCACAAGGCTGGGTGAGTTGCTCTGCCAAGCTGACTGCGGTGCGTTTTCTGGTCATTTCAAGCAGTCCAAGCCGAGTAAAGCCTAAAATGTGTGTCGGTACAGCGTCTTTTTTAAACAGCTTGGTGAGAGTGTTTAATACCTTGGTGCGACTTTGCTCACTTGTCATGTCAATAAAATCAATGATGATGATACCGCTGATGTTACGCAGTCTTAGCTGTTTGGCGATAAGATGGCTGGCTTCTAGGTTGGTTTTTTCAATCAGTTCATCAGACGAGTGCTTGCCAACGAACGAGCCTGTATTGACATCAATCACTGTCATCGCTTCGGTCTGATCAATCACCAAAAACCCACCTGACGGCAAAGCGACCTGTCGCCCCAAAGCATCACTGATTTGCGATTTGATGCCATGATGAGCGAATAAAGAAGACTCTTGGCAAGTCAACACAGAAGTCAAATGGGGCATGAATGTCTGGACAAATGCCAATATTTGCTCATACATCGCTTGATCATTGACGATGATGCTGTCAATTTTATTGTCAAGACAGGCAAAATCTTGCAAATATCTGAGCGGCAAAGGCAGGGCTTGATGTATCAGTGCGTGCTTGGATTTGGCAAGTTTGGCAGTATGGATACGCTGTGTCATCATGCCCCACAGCCGAATCAAATACACCAAATCCGCCTGCAATCGCTCCACGCCGACCGACACCGCCTGCGTGCGTGCAATCAAACCGCCCTGCACACCCAGCGCCTGACACAGCTGGCTAAGCTCGCTTTTGAGACGCTCACGCACCGCCTGATCGCCCAGCTTAGCAGAAATGCCCAGCGGTCTGTCGTCATTGGGCAAATAAACCAGCGTCTGACTTACCAAGCTGATTTTCGTGCTAAGGCACGCTCCCTTTTCGCCAAGCTCATCTTTGATGACTTGCACGACGATTCGCTCGCCTTGATAAAACAGCTTTTCAATGCCCAAACTGCGATCTGAGCGATGCACATCATCAATGGATAAAAACGCCGTCCGCTTGCGACCAATATCCACAAATACCGCCTGCATCGCCGACAAGACACGCACCACCGTCCCCAGATAGACACGCCCCACCAGACTGTCCGCTTGATTTTCAACAAAAAAATCACACAGCTCGCCATTGACGACCACCGCCAACTGCGTCTGCTCTTGCCCATGCTCAATGATGATTTGCTTGGTCATTTTATGATACTTAACGATGATTTCTAGCTATCAATATGTGATTTGACACGCTCAATCAGCGACAGCGTTTGAGCCAGTGGCAAGCCCACCACATTGGTATAACTGCCACGAATGGCCTCAACCCACGCCATCGCCCCACCTTGAATGGCGTACGCCCCTGCCTTATCCACAGGCTCGCCTGTCTGCCAATAAGCGTGTTTCATGGCGTCCGTCAGTACCACAAAATCCACCTCTGTACGACAAATCATACTTTGCCTAGCAAGCACCGCACCATCTGCCACCACACCAACACAAACCGCCGTCCAGACTTCATGAGTCGCACCAGACATCTTATCCCACATAGCATAAGCATCGGTGCGATTTGTGGGCTTGGTCAGCACCCTACCATCAGGCAATACGCCAATGGTATCTGCCGTAATGATGAGCGACTGCCCTTGTAGTGGCTCCTGACACGCCTTGGCGAATTTTTCAGAAACCATACGCATGATGTAGTCTTTGGCACACTCGCCTGATTGCCAAGACTCGTCAATGGATACCGCCATCACGGTAAAATCCACGCCTGCCGTCTTTAATAATTCTTGACGGCGTGGCGAAGTTGATGCCAAAATAATATTCATAACCTAGTCCCATCCATCAAAATATCAATATGAAAAAGCGTGCCTACCAAGCACGCTCTTTCAGCTGTCCATTCACCCAGTACAAAGGATACCAAAACAGCGGAAAAATCAAAATACTCATCACCAACGAGCCAAACCCTGCCCAAATAAAGCCATGACTGAACGACTCCAATACCCACAAAACACTGCGATAGCCAATCAAGGCCGCCGCCGCACACAGCCACGCATTCTTTAAAGTCAGCTCTGTGATATAAATGAGCAGCACTCTAAGCCCAAAGCTCATAAGCACCGCACAAAACGCCTGATGCCCCAAATGCGTATCCAACAGCAAATCCGATGACAAACCAATCAAAAACACCACCCACACACGCATGATGGTCGGGCGATACATGAGCCAAAATATCAGCACAATCGTCAAAAACATCGGGCGAAATTCCGCCACCGTAAAAGACAGCGGATAAATATTCATCGCTGATGCCATCACAAAGCTCAGCACAATACCCATCAGCAAAAAAGACTTGGCGTTCATCTGACTCATCGCCCTACTGTTTTGGCTGCAAAATCAGCACATGGCTGCTGTTTAGGATATTTGCCGCTGGGGTCACTGTGATGTCGGCAAAGTTATCCGTGCGAGTGGTGTCGATGTCAGCAATCGTCCCCACACGATACCCTGCGGGCAGACGGCTACCCAGCCCAGATGAAACCAGCTCATCGCCTACTTGCACATCAGAAGTCTTAAAAATAAAATCCAGATTAAGACCATCGGGGCGACCGCTACCAGACACCACCGCACGCTGACCTGTACGAGCCACCACCACTGCCACTGACTGCTGCTCATCGGTGATCAGCACAAGGCGTGAAGTGTTTGGATAGGTGTTGATTACTTGTCCCAAAATGCCGTTTTCATCAATGACGGTCTGCCCGATTTTCACGCCGTCATTTTCGCCTTTATTGAGCACTACGATCTGTTTTAGTGGATTGGAGTCTGTGCCGATGATGCGTGCCAATAGCAGGTCGTGATTGGCAGACTCAGTGGTGGACAGTACGCCTTTGAGTCTGGCATTTTGAGCGATGAGATGGTCTTGCTGTTGCAGCTGCACTTTGGCTTGCAAAAGCTCAGTTTGCAGGCGAATGTTTTCACGGCGCAGCGATTCTTTGCTTTCAAAAGCGCCATCAGCATAATGCGCCGCAAATGACGGTATGAGCGACATTTGGTAAATCGGCTGCATGGACGCATGGCTGGCATCACGAAAAGGCACAAACCATTCTGATTTCTGGCTGTCTAGCAGCATCAAAATCAGCGACAGCACCAAAAAACTCAGCGTAGCTCGCACAAATAATGGCTTTTGGGAAAAAATACTCAGCAGCATATCATCTTTATCATCAAAATCTTAAACACACTCATCGACATCACAAAATAAAAGCGGTATCATCACCGCTTTTATTATCATCACACAAAGATCATGTTCAGCGACTTGTCATGGATGAATTCAAGCGCCTTACCGCCGCCACGAGACACGCAGGTCAGAGGGTCGTCAGCCACCGTTACAGGCAGACCAGTCTCTTTGGATAACAGCTTGTCTAGGTTACGAAGTAGCGCACCGCCACCTGTTAGCATGATGCCATTTTCGGCAATGTCTGACGACAGCTCTGGTGGTGTTTGTTCAAGGGCCTCTTTGACGCTTGAAACGATGACAGCCAATGGCTCAGCCAATGCCGCTTGAATCTCTTTGGAAGTGACTGTGAAAGTCTTAGGCACACCTTCTGCCATCGAACGACCACGCACTTCTACTTCCAAGTTTTCATTTTCATCAAAAATCGCCGTACCCACTTCCATCTTGATGCGTTCGGCAGTGGTCTCACCAATAAAGCAGCCGTGCGTCTTTTTGACATGATGGATGATGGCATCGTCAAATTTATCGCCACCGATGGTGATGGAGTCGGCATAGACACAGCCAGACAAAGCGATGACCGCAATCTCAGTCGTACCACCACCGATGTCCACCACCATCGAACCACTGGCCTCATGCACAGGCAGACCTGCGCCAATCGCCGCCGCCATCGGCTCTTCTAAGATATGCACGCTATTTGCCCCAGCCGAACGCACCGCTTCTTCAATGGCACGGCGTTCTACCAAGGTTGATTTGCAAGGCACACACACCACAACATTTGGATTTGCCAAAAAGCGACGAGCCTTGACCTTGGTGATGAAATGTTTGAGCATTTTTTGCGTGACTTCAAAGTCTGCAATCACGCCATCTTTTAATGGGCGAATGGCGGTGATGTTATCTGGCGTACGACCGAGCATTTGTTTGGCATCAATGCCCACCGCAGCGACAGTTGGATTTTGGGTGCGGTTGGCACGCAAAGCGACGACGGTCGGCTCATCAAGAACCACGCCTTTGCCGGGGGTGTAAATCAGCGTATTTGCTGTGCCAAGGTCGATGGCAATATTGGTTGATAAAAATCCAAACAGATTCATGGGTAGCGTTTCCAGATATTAAAGCAAAACAACGCGCGTAAGCACTGCGTCAAGACAATTTACCAACAGCTCGCCTAAAACAGCGCCCGACTTAAAAAAGACAAGCAAGCCATTTTTTGTGTTTTTGGTGTCGCAAGGATGGAAAATGTGCCAAGAATGTCTGCTAATTTTGAATTGATCGGCAGATTGCGTCGCCCAAAACCAACCAAAAAAGCATCAAAAATCGTGCATTGGCGCCAGATAAAAATTTAATGGCAAATTATACCCTATTTGCACCCAAAAAATCATGCGTATTTACGAAAAATTTGCGATTTTTTGCAAGAAAATTTTGCAAACCTGTCATGAGTGCCAAAATTTTGATGATTTTTGCCAAAACTTAGCTGCCAAATGCGCATAAGTGATGTTGTCGATGGTCAAGTTATGCTACAATTAGTCAATTTTTTCAATCCTTCATTGAATGTTCATAACAACACTTACAAACAGGAAATCACCATGAGCAACACTCTAAACAGCAATGACATTTTAGGCGTCGCCAATCTCGCTCGCCTTGCCATTGATGATGCCAAATCTGAAAGCTACGCCAAAGACATTGGCAAAATCCTATCCATGATGGACATTTTGTCCGATGTCAATACGGACGATGTCAAGCCTTTAACCAATGTCCACGATGGCGTGCAAGTGCTACGCCCAGATGTGGTGGATTTGAATGGTTTGGCGGTCAATCGTGAGCAAAATCAAGCGATTGCCCCTGCGGTACAAGATGGATTGTATTTAGTGCCACAAGTGATTGAGTGATTTTAAACCGTAGGGGCGAATTGCAATTCGCCCAAAAAATGCACACAAGGGCGAATTGCGATTCGCCCCTACACACCGATTTAAAACCTATTTAAAAAAACAAAATTTAGAGAAAAAACGATGACAACTTTACATACCCTATCCGTCCGTGAAATCGCTGACGGTTTACACGCCAAACACTTTAGCTCGGTTGAATTGACTCAGCATTTTTTAGACCGCATCAATACGCACGACAAGGCGGTGAATAGCTTTGTTACCGTAACGGCTGACCTAGCCTTAGAGCAAGCCCGCCTTGCCGATGATTTGCGTGCTAAGGGCGACACTCGCCCCCTACTTGGCGTGCCAATGGCTCATAAAGACAACCTTTGCACACAAGGCGTTTTGACCACTTGTGGCTCAAAAATGCTTGCCAATTTCAAAGCTCCTTATAATGCCACGCTGGTAGAAAATATCGCGAATTTTGGCTTTATCAGTCTTGGCAAGCTCAATATGGACGAATTTGCAATGGGTTCGGACAATGAAAAATCCTATTTCGGAGCGGTACACAACCCCTACGACCTAGACCGAGTGCCAGGGGGTTCGTCTGGCGGTAGTGCGGCGGCTGTGGCAAGCAACTTTGTCCCTGTGGCGACAGGCTCGGACACGGGCGGTTCTATTCGCCAGCCTGCGAGCTTCTGCGGTGTAACAGGCATTAAGCCAACCTATGGGCGAGTGTCTCGCTTTGGTATGGTGGCGTATGCGTCAAGCTTTGACCAAGCAGGGGCGTTTGGACGCTCGGCACAAGACTGTGCGTATTTGTTACAAGCGATGAGCGGTTATGACCCCAAAGACAGCACAAGTGTAAACAAAGATGTGCCAAACTGGGTGGGCGAATTAGACAAAGTAGCAAGCGACAAACCCCTAGCAGGATTAAGAGTAGGCGTACCGCAAGAGTATTTTGGCACAGGGTTAAATGCTGATGTTAAAGCCAAAATTGAAGATGCTTTAAAAGTCTATCAAGACTTGGGGGCGACTTTGGTAGATGTCCATTTGACCGACCCACAAATCACCCTTGCCACCTATTATCTCCTTGCCCCTGCCGAAGCCAGCTCCAACTTATCTCGCTTTGACGGGGTGCGTTATGGCTATCGCTGTGAAAATCCTGCCGATTTGCACGATTTGTACACACGCAGTCGCTCGGAAGGCTTTGGGGCGGAAGTGCAACGCCGTATCATTATGGGGACTTATGCCCTGTCAGCAGGTTATTTTGATGCCTATTATGTCAAGGCTCAAAAGGTTCGCCGTTTGATTTTAAATGACTTTTTAAAAGCCTTTGAATCGTGCGACATCATCGCCACGCCAACCGCCCCAACGGTTGCCTATAAACTTGGCGAAAATCTCTCCCCTGCCGAAATCTATATGGGCGATGTCTATACCATTGGTGTGAATTTGGCGGGCTTGCCAAGTTTGTCGCACCCTGTGGGCTTTGTGGGCGGATTGCCTGTGGGCTTGCAACTCATTGGCAAACATTGGGCGGAAAGCGAGCTGTTAAAAACCGCTCACATTTACCAAAGCCATACCGATTTTCATCAGGCAAAGGCGGATTTGGTGAAGTGATTTTTGGATTGGGGTGAATGATAAACTTATCCCAAACAATAATAAATTTATCCCAAACAATAAAAGGAGATAATGATGCAACGCCGTCATTTTTTACAAAAAACCTTATTGGCACTACCTATTATTTTTTCTGGCAATTTATTAACTGGATGTAAAACGAATTTATCTGATGATTATTTGCCCGATGATAAGATAACAAACAATCCAAATTTATTACAAAATAAATTAAAAGAGATATTGCCAATTTGGGAAAATAAATTTAATGCCAAAATTGGTATGACGATTATTGCTGACAATGGTGAACTATCCAGTCATCGTGGTAATGAATATTTTCCTGTTAATAGTACCATTAAAGCCTTTATTGCAAGTCATATATTATTACTTGTAGATAAAGAAAAATTGGATTTAAACGAAAAAATCATCATTAAAGAAAGCGATTTGATAGAATATTCTCCTGTCTGTAAAAAATACTTTGATGAGAATAAACCAATTTCTATTAGTGAATTGTGCGAAGCTACCATAACACTGAGTGATAATGGTTCTGCTAATATCTTGTTGGATAAAATTGGGGGTTTGACTGCATTCAATCAATTTTTGAAAGAGATTGGGGCGGATATGGTGCTGGCAAATAATGAGCCTTTATTAAATCGCTCACATTATGGTGAAACCAGTGATACCGCAAAACCAATTCCTTACACAAAAAGCCTAAAAGCACTGATTGTAGGCAATATCCTATCCAATCAAAGCAAAGAACAGTTGATAACTTGGCTTATCAATGATAAAGTTGCTGATAATTTATTGAGAAAATATTTACCAAAAAATTGGCGAATTGGCGACAAAACAGGCACAGGTAGTGAATCAAAAAATATCATTGCTGTGATTTGGAATGAAAATAATAAACCTTATTTTATCAGCCTATTTATCACCCAGCCCCATGATGGTAAATCCCTTGATTTTAAAAATCAAAAAGATGAAATAATGGCACAAATTGGTAAAGAAATTTATCCATTTTTATAACCCATTAAATTTTTATAGTTAATAGGAAAATTTATGACTAACCAAGCCCCCCTAATTGACGGCTATGAAGTTGTCATCGGCATTGAAATCCATTGCCAATTAAACACCGCCACCAAAATTTTCTCCCCTGCCAGTACCGAATTTGGGCAAGAACCCAACACCCAAGCCAACATCATTGATTTGGCAATGCCGGGGGTGTTGCCTGTCCTAAATGCCGAAGTTGTTGAAAAAGCGGTAAAATTTGGACTTGGCGTCAATGCCCAAATCGGACAAATGAACGCCTTTGACCGCAAAAACTACTTCTACCCCGACCTACCCAAAGGCTACCAAACTTCACAAATGGCACACCCAATCGTGGGGCAAGGCTACATCGACATTTTGGTGAACGCAGGGACAAAAAACGAATACACCAAACGCATTGGCATTACCCGTGCCCACCTTGAAGAAGACGCAGGCAAATCGGTGCACGATGCCGTGCCACAGATGACGGGCGTGGACTTAAACCGTGCTGGCACGCCACTCATTGAAATCGTCTCTGAGCCTGACATTCGCTCGGCGGACGAAGCGGTTGCCTATGTCAAGACCATTCACGAGCTGGTTACTTGGCTTGGCATTAGTGATGCGATTATGGCGGAAGGCTCTTTTCGTGCCGACATCAATGTCTCGGTACATAAACCCAACACGCCCTTTGGCACTCGCTGTGAGCTTAAAAACCTAAACTCGTTTCGCTTTATTGAGCGGGCTATAAAAAGTGAAATTGAACGCCAAATTGACCTAATTGAAGACGGCGGTAAAGTGGTGCAAGCCACTCGCCTATACGACCCCGAAAAAGACGAAACTCGGGCAATGCGAACCAAAGAAGAAGCCAACGATTATCGCTATTTCCCTTGCCCTGATTTGCTCCCTGTGATGATTTCTGATGAATCGTTGCAAGCCATTAAAGACAAAATGCCAGAACTCCCCAGCGTGCGAAAAGAACGCTTTGTGAGCGAACTTGGCTTATCGGCTTATGATGCCAATGTATTAAATGGTAGCCGAGAATTGTCCGATTATTTCTTAGCAGTGGTAGAAAAAATCGGTAAAAATAATGCCAAAATCGGGGCAAACTGGATTATGGGTGATTTATTGGGTTCATTAAATAAAAATGAACTCACCATTGATAAATCACCAATCAATGCCGAACGCTTGGCGGGGTTAATTGCCCGTATTTTAGATAATACCATTAGTGGTAAAATCGCCAAAGAAGTGTTTAATTATCTTTGGGAATCTGATAAAACCGCCGATGAAATCATTGCCGAGAAAGGCTTAAAACAGACGACCGACACAGGGGCGATTGAAGCCATTATCGTCGAGGTGCTTGCTAATAATCAAGCAATGGTTGATGAATATAAAGGCGGAAAAGAAAAAGCCTTTAATGGACTTGTCGGACAAGTAATGAAAGCAAGTAAAGGTAAAGCCAATCCTGCACAGGTGAATGAATTGTTGAAGAAGTTGATTGGTTAATAAATAAGCCCCAAATATCGGTTGGTGTTTGGGGCTTATTTTATAGGAGTAACAATGATTGATATTGCAAAAGTAACCCAACATTTTAAGAAACCAGAACTCTATCTTTCAAACAGTTTTTTAAAAATATATTGTGCAAATGAAATAACAAATTGTGATAGTGGACATATTATCTATTGTCAAATGAATTGTCATTATTTTGACCTAGAAACAAATATTTATCTTATTCTTAAATCTTGTGAAAACTTTTTACAATCATCGCCTACTTGGTTTGATTATTATAGATTTAAGGAAGGCTATCCATTAAAATTAAGCAATTATATCAATGAAGCCATTCAAGAAATTCAAAGTTCAGAAAATCAAACCAACAATCATCATTTATTACAACAAATTTTAAAAGGTCAACTAGAAAAACTAAATGGAGTTGCTAAAATTTATACCTTTGAATTAAACCGAGAAAAATTTAGAAGTGCTATTTTAGACCAAATACAAGACCCGATTGACGGATTATCCAAATTGATATTTTGGATAGATAAAGATGAAAATATTCATTTTTTATGGGTGCGTGAAAGCAGGTAGTAAAATTGGTTAATAAAATAAGCCCCAAATATCGGTTGGTGTTTGGGGCTTATTATAAGGGTAAAAAAATGCCAAGCAAAAAATTTTTCCAATCCAATGATAAATTGCCACAATTTTTATCATTTGATTTTTCCGAATATCAAATTTATCCAAAATTTCAAAACAATAATCTATCATTTTATGATTATTATTTAGCACTTGCCAACATTATTCCGCATAATTTTGAAAGTTATGCAATTTGTTTACACCCGATTGGTTATTATCAAAATGAGCAATACATAGAACCAAAAATCAATAACAGAAAGTCAATATTTAAAGCATTTGAAATTTCGGTAAATGATGAGATAAACTTAGATTATTTATGTGATTTGGAAAGCGAATTATTCCAAAAATATAGCTCACTACTTTACACTTCAAATGGCGATTGTTCTGATGTGCAATTTAATTTTATGATAAATACTTTAAAAAATTTGGTTGATAATGAAATTTACTATTATTATGAACTTTTAAAAATTATTAGTTATTCAGAATACGATTATAGCAAAATATCCGAGCTATTATTTAAAGGCGAAATATTAACTCATCAAGAATTACAACAACATTCAAAAATATCCACACAACCAACTATATTATTTGATGATAGTGAAAAATGGGTGATTGCAACTGATTATGATACCCCTTATACATTTATTGGTGGAGAAAAATATTTTGTAGAGAAGTTTTTAAATAGTGAATATGATATTTATCCAATCACACCAAAATACCAATGGGTTAAGAAATATGATTAATTTGGTGCGTAATACACACCTTGCCACCAACCATTTTTGTTTTCAATAAATGGACATATGCCAGTTATCCACTTGCATTTTGATAAAAATTATCTTGTGGTGATTTTATTGTCCCTTAAACACCCTATCCCCAAACATAAAAAAACACCAAGCCCAATAACATCACGCCAAGCCCGATATATTTATGCACGCCAAGCGGACGCACAGGCATTTGAATGAGTCCAAAATAATCAATCGCCATACCTGCAATGAGCTGCCCCAAGATAATCAAAAACGCCATATTCACCAGTCCAATCTTGGGTGCCAAAAAAGCTGTGGCAAACACAAATACCGCACCAATTGCTCCACCAATCCACCGCCACCAAGCCTGCCCTGCCGCATTTTGAGCCACGCTGTGCCAATCACCCTGCCAAAGCATGACAATCCCTAAACACAGCGTACCAATCGCAAACGAGAAAAACGCCGCCGCCAATGGCTGACCGCCAAGCCCCACCGCAAGGCGTGAGTTAATCGCTGCTTGCGTGGCAACACCCATACCAATGCCAAACGCCATCAAAAAATACCACATAAATCATCTCTTAGCACACAAATAAAAAAACACACTTTAAAAAGCGTGTTTTTTTATTTTATCACAAATTAAGAATTCATCATCAGATATTCAAAGGCAGACAGACCAGCTTTTGAACCCTCGCCCATGGCGATATTGATTTGCTTATAAGGCACGGTCGTGACATCACCACAGGCGAAAATGCCCGCTTTACTGGTGCGACACTTAGCATCAATCTCAATCTCGCCTTGTGGTGTGATGTTCACCAAGCCTTTGACCACATCAGAGCTTGGCACAAGACCAATCTGCACAAATACCGCATTTAATGGCAAGGTTACATTTTCGCCAGACACTCGATCTTGGTAGATAAGGCTATCCACTTTACCGCCGTTTGCAGTAATTTCTGTCGTGGCGGCGTTTTTGATGATGGTGATGTTGTCTTTGGCTTCGGCTTTGTCAATCAACACTTGGTCGGCACGCAGTTTGTCGCCAAATTCTAGCACGGTAACATGCTCAACAATACCCGCCAAATCAAGTGCTGCTTCCACGCCCGAGTTACCACCGCCGATGACCGCCACAGGCTTGCCTTTAAAGAAAGGACCATCGCAGTGTGGGCAGTACGCCACGCCATTACCAATATTCTCATCTTCGCCTTTGACACCCAGCTTACGCCATTTCGCCCCTGTTGCGATGATCAGCGTGCGTGAAGTCCAGCTTGCGCCTGTGTTTAGGGTAACTTGATAACCGCCTTTGACTTCTTCAATGCTTGACACGCTCACATGCTCTTTGACCGTGATGGCGTATTCTTTGATGTGCGTGGTAAGGTTGCTTGCCAGAGTGTTGCCGTTGGTCAGTGGCACAGAGATTAAGTTTTCGATGTCTTGGGTGTCTTTGACTTGTCCGCCGATACGGTCAGCCACCAGTGCCACTCTTAGACCTTTACGAGCGGTATAAATCGCTGCTGCACTGCCCGCAGGACCACCGCCGATGACAGTAACATCCTGGGTTTCAAGCTGTTCTACCACGCCTTCGGCAAGCAGGTCAGGATATTCAGCTTGCAATTTGTCAATGATACGAGCGGTATCCACCTTACCGTTCAAAAATGGCTTACCGTTCAAAAATACCGCAGGCACGCCCTGAATGTTTTTCTCTTCTACAAGCTCAGGGAACACACCACCGTCAATCATTTCATTTTCAATGTCGCCATTTAATAGGGCAAATTGGTTCAAGGCTTGCACGACATCAGGACAGTTGTGGCAAGACAACGACACGAAAGTTTGGAATCTTAAGGGCTTTTGAATGCGTTTGACCAAGTCTTGAATGCCTTCGTCTAGTTTTAGTGTATGACCGCCCGCCTGCAAAATCGCCAAAATCAGCGAAGTAAATTCATGACCACCTGGAATGCCACTAAAAACAATGCCCGTATCACGGTTTTCGGTGGCAATCTTAAAGCTCATTGGTGACAAATCGATATCCACCACTGTCTTATCAAAGCCGATTTTATCCGAACAATTGGCGATTTGCTCCAAAAAATCCACCAATTCAGCACGCTTGGCGTGTTCGCCTTGACCGATGACCATTTGGATAGGACGAGTCATGTGAGCGCTGTAAGATTTGACAGCATCAAGTAGAGATTTATCTAGCATGTTTTTACCTTTTATTGATTATTGAGCCGTGCAGACCGCACTAAGCGGCTTAAATAACGATTGAAACAGCGTCTTAAATTTAGTGAAATTTGATTTTATTATTTTTATTATAAAGACAGTAGCACGAAATGAAAAATTAAGAATTTTAAAGACTAAGATTGTTAAAGCTCAACGATTGCACACACAGTGGCGCTTTTTGTTATTTTATCACTTGCCACTTGCGAAGTAGCGGCATTCTTGGTAAGATAATCATGAAGCCACTGAATGTGGTAATTTGTAACCGTTTAAGGAGAATTTTCATGTTCCCAGAATATCGTGAACTCATCACCAAACTAAAAACAGAAAACGACCTACATTTTGTCAAACTATTTGATGCGCATAACGACCTTGATGAAGAAATCAATAATCTTGAAAATGACCCAGTGGCGCACACCAGCCGCAGCGAAGAAATCGAAGGTCTAAAACGCAAGAAATTGGCACTAAAAGACGAACTTTATCAATATCTACAAACCAAAGCATAATTCATCGCTTTTTAAGACGCAGGCTCATTTGGGCTTGCGTTTTTTATTGCCCATCTCAAAAAAAAATCGCCCCATTTGGAGCGATTTTTAAAGTGGTTTTTAAATCTAATGTTTGATTAGATTTTACCAACCAAGTCAAGGCTTGGCTTCAAAGTGTCTTGACCTGCTTCCCAAGCTGCTGGGCAAACTTCGCCATCATTGTCACGCACATATTGAGCGGCTTTGACTTTACGGATAAGGTCTTTAACAGAACGACCGATGCCCAGATCGTGAATCTCAGCCACTTTGATCAGACCGTCTGGATCTACTAGGAAAGTGCCACGAAGTGCAGCGTGCTGACCTTCAATCATCACATTAAAGCCACGAGTGATCGCACCTGTGCCGTCGCCAAGCATTGGGTATTTTACTTTACCGATGGCAGGTGATGCGTCGTGCCATGCTTTGTGAACAAAATGCGTGTCGGTAGAAACTGCATATACTTCTACGCCCAAACCTTGTAGCTCTTCGTAGTGGTCCGCCATGTCTTCAAGCTCAGTTGGGCAAACGAAAGTAAAATCGTGTGGGTAAAACATGAATACCGCCCACTTGCCTTTCACATCAGCGCTAGAAATGGTCTTAAACTCACCATTGACAAAAGCTTCGGTGGTAAATTCTGGAATGTGCTGGTTGATGATCGCAGTCATATGTCACCTCTTATTTAATGGAAATTTATGAAAAACAGCAATCGCTTACTGTTTGCCTTTATCATAACAAAAAAGTTGTTTTTATACAGTTAAAACTTTTAATTATCCTGTTTTGTTTTATAAAACTTAGGCTGAACATGGTATAATAAAGCATGACATTTTAAAGACGCACAAACGGTATTTTTTATGATCACATTACGCCAACTAGAATTTGCACTGGCAGTTGCCAAGCACAAGCATTTCAAACGAGCTGCCGAAGAATGCAACATCTCGCAGTCTGCCTTAAGCCTTGGCATTGCCGAGCTTGAAAAACAGCTCGACACGCAGATTTTTGAGCGTAATAACAAACAAGTGCTCATCACGCCCATCGGCGAAGAAATCTTGGACAGAGCTCAGCGAGTGTTCAGCGAAATCAACGATCTGGTCACTCGTGCACACAGCCACCAGACACCGCTGGCTTATCCGATGACCATCGGCATCATTCCGACTGTCGCACCGTATCTACTGCCAAAGGTTCTGCCCGCCCTAAAAGCACAGCACCCACACTTTGAGCTGTCCATCACCGAAAAACAAACCGAACGACTCATCGATCAGGTGCGCTATGGGCACATCGACACCGCCATCATCGCCCTGCCTTATCCTGTGGAGGGTCTGCATACTTTTGAATTTTGGGCGGAGGATTTTTTTGCCATTTTTCCAAAAGATGCCAGCAATGAGCTTGGGCACATCACCAGCAGCGAGCTGTCAAAGACCAACTTACTACTGCTTGGCGAAGGTCATTGCCTGACCGATCAAGTGCTGTCCGTCTGTCAAATGAACAAAAGCGAAATCAAGTCTGGCTTTTCTGACGCAAGCCTAAACACCATCATTCAAATGGCACTCTCTGGCATGGGCACGACGCTCGTTCCCAAGATGGCGCTCGACCAGCTCAAAGACGCTCATGACATCACTGCCGTGCCACTGGCTGAGGCAGGTCCGCACCGTCGATTGGCATTCATCACTCGGCTGAACTATGCGCGCGTCGATGATGTGCGCCTGCTGAGCGATATATTTGGTGAGGCGCTTAAAAACGACACACAAACCAAAAGCTAATCAACCACCCTTACCCTTTAAACCACCTTTCCCTTTAAAAGGTCGTGCCATTTTTTATAATCTGGCATGGCTTTTTTTACTTCCGCCCAAAACAACGGGCTGTGATTGGCATGGATCAGATGGCACAGCTCATGCACGAACACATACTCGGTACATTCATAAGGATATGCCGCCAGATAGACCGACAGCCATACCCGCCCTTGCCGTGTGTTGCAAGTCCCCCAGCGGGTCGTCATCTTGCGCAGGCGCACCTCATTGGCAGCCCTGCCAACAATGGGTTGCCATTTTGCCGTCAGCTGCCCAATCCTTGCTTGTAGCTGCTGTCGGTATATCGCCAGCACAGCCGCCTCGTCATCGGGCAAATCCGCAGGCTCCCCCCACAAGGTCAAAAGCCGTCTTGATGGTGCGTTAAAGCGGCAGCGCAAGCGTTCATTTGCCTGCACCGCCCAATCAAGGCGCGCATAGACCGCCATGATCGCAGCTTTTTCGCTTGCCCAAGCAGGCACGCTGACATGACATTCGTTCAATTTGATGCGAAAATTGATGTTTTTGACACGCTTTTTGGTGATGACAAGCTCGATGCCCTGCACAGTAAAGGCTTGCTGTAATTCCGTTAATGTCATGGTCGCTCGTGTTTTTTATTAAAAAACAAACCACAATAACCTACATTGAAGCCATTCTAGAATTTTTAAACCAGAAAGACATCGTCTGCATAAATATAAAACAATACCAAAAGCATTCTGATTAACGCCTTAAAATAAGTAGCCAATATTTTAAACAACAGCGATCTTAATCTCAAATTTTCATTCTAAAACAACAGTTGTTAGTTAAAGTATTGAATTTAGATTGACATTATACATCAAACACCGCCAAATCAAAATCGTTATCACAACACTAAAAACGCAAAATTTAAAGGTTGTAACTATGAGCAAAAATAATTGGTTCTCCTACCCATTTAATTAAATGGTCACCCTTGCCAAGTAGTTTTTCCGCACCTGCTACATCAAGTGCTGTTCTTGACTGATCAGCAGTATCCACTTTCATGGCGAGACGACTTGGAACATTAAGGCGTAAAGTCTGTGAAAAATTCTCACTATTTGCCGTCTGCGTACTCAAAATCAAATGAAAGCCAGTTTTTCGTGCTTCTGCAGTCAAGCGTTCTAACACTTTGGATACTTCTTTATTAACTTTAACCAATCCTGCTAACTCGTCAATGACAATAATACGATAAGGCTTTGGATTGGTCTTGCGAAAATCCGCCCAGTTGGTAATGCCCAAATTTTCCATTTGCTCAAGACGATGATCCATTTCAACCAAGCACTCATTTAAAAATTCAAGCATTTTATCAGTATCTTTGATTGGCTGATTCGGCATTAAATTTTGTTCGTTTTCAAAGCATACATAATCTACTCGCGCCTTATCCAAAATCGCCACTTCAATTTTTGTGCCATCATCATTAAGCGTAAATAAACTTTGCAAAAGTCCACGCATACACGCCGATTTGCCTGATTTTGTCGCCCCCGTGATAAATAAATGCGGCGCATCAAACAAATCCTTAAAAATTGCATGACCTTGTTCATCAATACCAATACAAATTGGCAATTTAAAATCATTAGGTTGATACTGACGCAAAGCCTGTTCCAAATCCTGTTGGTTGCGCTCCAACCACTCATGTTGTGGGCGTAAAATTTTAATCTTATAGCCAAATGACACGCCATCAGCAGGCTCAATCATCACCGATGTTTCATTTCTACCCAATGCTGAACAAATTTCATCATGCTTTTTGATTAAATCTTGATATTTTGTTAATTGTACTTGGTAACAATCATAACGCAACCCTTTGGATAAATAATCAATAGATTTGACTGGAATAGATAAGCTATCAAAAGCTTCTTTTAATTTTGAATCTTGCTTAAAATCATCAAATACTGACGGATTTGTCAATTCTGATGTGGAAGTCGAGTCAGGATTTATCGGTTTGGCTAATTGTAAATTTTTATGAGCCAAATCAACCAATTCTTGAGCAAAAGCCTTACGAGCTTCCAAATCCGAGCCTTGCTTAAACTCTTTACAACGCTCCCATAACGCCCACAATTCACTCGCCCCAACATGCCAAAGCTGTGTAATATATTGATACAAATCGTCTTTGGTAATTTTTTTATCAGGATATAACTGAAATAGTTGTTCACTTAAAATCGCGAGCCATAAATGAGATTGCTTTTGAAAACACGTCTTAAATGATGAAATCTCATAGCCTTTCGTATTTGGTGTCGCTTTCAATTTTTCTAAATTTTGACCATGATTTTTAATCAGTGCATAACTCATACACAAGGTTGCCCAATCATAATGATTACTTAATGCAGGCAAAGCTCCGATTTCATTGAGCTGTTCACGGATTTTTTTACTATCAACAGTAGAAAAAATCCGCTTATCGTCCATCAACTCATAAAAATGCTCGGTATCCCACATTGCTGTCGTATTTACATTTAATTCATACATCACAAATCTCCTTTATTGAAAATACGCATTAGCAGTAATGTGCGATACAGCACCACTACTATCAAGCGAAGTGGCTTCCACCAAATAGGTTTTATTTACCGCTGACGCCAAATATTTAGCAACATCGGCATTGACTTCTGTATCTTGAGCCAACAAAATCACTTGTTGGTCGAGTGATGTCCAATGTTCAAAAATACCTTGACGATGTTCACTATCCAAACGAGCCAATGGTGTATCAATCACAAATGGCATCTGATAATCGGTTACTTCCGCCATCGCTGAAATCAGTGCAATCATCAACACTTGAATTTGCCCTGCAGATAAATCTACATTCGTCTCTAAACCATTTTTACCAAAAAGTTGCATTTTGCCTTGTTCATCAATTTTGATTTTATCAATGCGATGATCATGAGCGATTTTTTGATTAAGGCATGTTGCCACTTGAGCCACTTCATCCGTTTTGAGTTTCATTAAGGCTGTGGTCAATTCCTCAATCATGTCTTGCACTTGCTTACTGCGATTAGCTTTTTGTTGTCGTGGCGTATTGTCGCTATTTTGGTCAATCAAGCGTTGCAACTCTTGATGAACACGCTGATATTCTCGCTCAACATTCAATTTGTTATTTTCACACACACCGACTTTTTGACTACTTTCAGCATAGCTTTTTTGTTTTTGTTTCAGCTCTTCCACCAATTTATCTGTACCGTTGCCTTTCATGTCATTGAGCTGATTTCTAAGCTGTTCTTGCTCATGTTCACTTTTTTGCAAATCATCCATCACTTGACTGATTGATTGCGTATTGATTTTGCCTAAGCTACGATATTCACTTTGGATATTGGCATGGGCAGTTTGTGATAAATAATTATGGGTAATTTGATTGGCACAATTTTCAGGCAAAGGATGATAGAGCAATTCCCAACATTCACGAACAGCATCTTTCATTAAATGATGTTGTAAAATAGGCTCAGCCATAATGCCAAGAGCTTCTTTTACTTTTTGATTTTTTGAAAATTGATACCAAAAATCATCGACTTTACCTTCAATTTGGTCTTTACCTGCTTCATGCTCAAGGCGATTTTTCTCTTGCTCTAACTTATGCAAAAGTTGTTCAATTTGTGGGCGCGGTAATAATACCAATGGTAAATTCTCAAATGCAGATTGAATACTAGATTGCAAATGTTGAGCAGTTTGTTCTGCTTGGTTGATTGCATTTACAAGTTCTTCACTGGTCTGAATCGAACCATTGGTCATTGAGCCTAATTGTGTGGTTAAGTCATCAATCTGTAAGCGTAATTGCTCTTTGGTTTGAAGTTCTTGTTTCAGTAGCTCTTCAGCCATCTGTAATTTAACATGGGCAGTTTTCATATCTTTTTCAACCCTGTCAATTTGCTCTTGGATTTTTACCGATGAACCTGCTTTAACATGTTGATTGCGGTAGAATTGTAAACTTTCGCTCAGCTGCTCCAATAAAGTTACACCCAATAATCCACGCAAGGCTTTGGCAAGCCAAACGCCCGCCCCAGTAGAGCGAGCAGAGCTGACAATTTTTTCGCCATCAAAAAAGAAAAAAGGTGCGTAGTCAATCGGCAAAGCGTGCGTTGCAAAATACCCACTCGCCTGCTCATCTTCTAGTGGCATTGCTGTCAATGCAATACCGCCCTCATCGGCCAACCGAGAAATAATAGCTAGCTTATGATGCCGCACCAATTTACGCTGATCATCAAAAAACCATTGACGCTTGACACGAATCCCTTCCAATCTGCCTTGAATGTTTCGTTTGAGCAAATCAATTTCAATATCAATGCAATATTGCCGACCATAACGCATTTGAGCCTGATGATGTAAAGCATGCTGTAAATAATCAGGATAACTGCGTTTTTCACTCAAGCCTGCACGGTCCAAATGACTAATCGCATCTTCATCGTATAGTCCCAAATAAATGGCTTCTAACAATGTGGTTTTACCATGACCATTTTTTGCACCAATAATCACCAAATTTTTGCTGTCTTTAGGCTCTGGAAACTCAAAATGTGCTTCGGCATAAGATTTGAAATTCTTCAGTTTAATCGAACTAATCCACATTTTTTTCACCTATTTCCAATATTGTTCGTGTTCAAAAATACGGTCAAACACACTGCTGCGGTCGCTACTACGATTAACCAATTGCTGTCTGCGTTGCCAATCAACCAATTCAGCCAAAGCATCCAAATCAATGCCTTTTTCTTGGGCAATTTTATCTAAAATTGTCTTTGTTTTTGGGTCATTCCACAGCAACAAATCCGCCACCGTCTCTTGTGGATTTACTTTACTCATGCCTTACTCCGTTCAAAATTTTCAATCACATCTTCCGCCCACGTCCGCTTAATAAACTCAATTTCCGCAGGACTAATCAACTCTTCGCCAAATTCATCTTGCACCTGCATCAAACGTTCAAAAATCATTTGCCGTGCTTCAATGGTAAATGGGCCGGGAATGAGCTTGCCGTTTTTCATGGTTATTTGCCCATTTCTCCTCCGGTATTGACGATATTTTTCATCATTACGAATTTCCACCAACCAGTCACGAAAATCCAATAAGGGCTGAAATTCCGTCTTACCTACATCAACAAAACCTTGCAAACTTTTGTCTTTGGTAACCACCGTACATGTCCAGCACCCAAAACGGCTGGAATTTGTACCACAACTTGGTGCATCGTCTTCTGACAAAATCAACGGACATTCCCCACCTTTGGCATCACGATACAACTGCACCAAATCTCGGTGCGAACCACCCCACGGCGGATTATTGAACACCAAAAACTCCCACACTTCATCAGTGCTAATATCCACAATTGGGCGATAAACATAGGCATTTTTGAGTGATGTATGTGGCGTTAAATTGCTGTTTTCTAAATTTTGGTGGCTTTCTATACTGGCTTTGCGTGTCGTAGATTCATCTTTGCGCACACCTAACAGTAAAATCACTTCGCCATGTTCAGACACTTTATTTAAAATGTATTGACTGGTCGGCTGAATTTTTAAACGGTCAGTACACCAACGCATCCCCCGATTCGGTGATGGATAACCCTTACCAATCAACAAACTCCAAAATGTTTCACTGACTTTTGGCGTGGTAATTTCGCCATCAATCGGTAATTTTAGAATTTTGGCAGACTTTAAAATTTGAGCCAGCGTTTTTTTCATATGCGAAACAACGAGCGGACTTTCCACCAAAGTATCATTGGATACAAAATAAATTTGTCGTGTGCGTAAATTTGGTGGTAATTCCAGTAAAATATCAAACACCAAATGTGCAACCAATGTGCTATCCTTTCCCCCAGAAAAGGTAACAATCCATGGGAAATTTTGCGACTGATCCAAGTATTCATCAATCAATTCTTCACGAATGGCATTAAAATCAGTTTGAATATTTATCACATCAACAACAGAAGACATAAGCTAAACTTTGTAAAATTTATGTATTGTAACCCCCCCCCCTGCGATTTCGTCAAGACCGCAGACAATAAAAAACCCTTTGATGTATACATCAAAGGGTTTTTGAAGGTTAGGTGGTCAGCTTACATCATACCGCCCATTCCGCCCATACCTGCTGGCATGGCTGGCTCTTCTTTTGGTAGGTCAGTGATCATCACTTCGGTGGTCAGCATCAGACCTGCCACGCTTGCGGCATGCTCTAAGGCTGAGCGAGTTACTTTGGCAGGGTCAAGAATGCCCATTTCAATCATGTCGCCATACTCGCCAGTTGCTGCGTTGTAGCCGAAGTTGCCAGAGCCGTTTTTGACTTCATTGACAATCACGCTCGCTTCTTCGCCTGCGTTGGTGACGATTTGGCGAAGTGGTGCTTCCATCGCACGGCGAAGGATGTTAATGCCTGCGTTTTGGTCGTCATTTTCGCCCTTGACATCAGCCAGTGCAGACAACGCACGCACCAACGCCACGCCACCACCTGGTACAATGCCTTCTTCTACCGCCGCACGAGTGGCGTGTAGCGCATCATCCACACGGTCTTTTTTCTCTTTCATTTCGGTTTCGGTTGCCGCACCGACTTTAATCACCGCCACACCGCCAGAGAGTTTGGCGACACGCTCTTGAAGTTTTTCACGGTCGTAGTCAGAAGTGGATTCTTCAATTTGGCGTTTGATGGCTTCTACACGGCTGTCAATTTGAGCTTTGTCACCAGCACCATCAACAATCACGGTATTTTCTTTGCCAACGGTGATTTTCTTGGCAGTACCCAAATGCTCAAGGGTTGCCGCTTCAAGACTTAAGCCCACTTCTTCAGAAACCACGATACCGCCTGTCAAGATGGCGATGTCTTGGAGCATGGCTTTTCTTCTGTCACCAAAGCCAGGGGCTTTAACGGCACAGGTTTTTAGACCACCACGCAAGTTATTCACCACCAAAGTTGCCAAGGCTTCATTTTCCACATCTTCTGCGATGATCAATAGTGGACGGCTGGTTTGCATGACCTGCTCAAGCAGTGGCACGATTTCACGAATGTTAGAAATCTTTTTATCCACAAGCAAAATGTAAGGATTGTCAAATTCGCAAGTCAAAGTGTCGGTTTTGTTGGCAAAATATGGGCTGATGTAACCACGGTCAAACTGCATGCCTTCAACCACATCAAGGGCATCTTCAAAACCTGAGCCTTCTTCTACCGTGATTACGCCTTGTTTGCCGACTTTTTGCATGGCTTGGCTGATCAGCTCACCGATTTTGGTGTCAGAGTTTGCCGAGATTGAGCCGACTTGAGCGATGGCTTTAAAGTCGTCTGCTGGGGTAGAAAGGGCGTGAATTTGCTCAACTGCGACACGGGTTGCCTTGTCAATGCCACGCTTTAAATCCATTGGATTCATGCCAGCAGCGACGGTTTTCATGCCTTCTACCAAGATGGCTTGGGCAAGTACGGTCGCGGTGGTCGTACCGTCGCCTGCGATGTCGTTGGTCTTAGACGCAACTTCACGCACCAGAGCAGCACCCATGTTTTCAAATTTGTCTTCTAGCTCAATCTCTTTGGCGACAGACACACCGTCTTTGGTGATGGTTGGGGCGCCAAAAGACTTGTCAATCACAACATTGCGGCCTTTAGGACCTAGGGTTACTTTGACGGCGTTGGCTAAAATATTGACACCGTCAATCATTTTTTCACGGGCAGATACGCCAAATTTGACTTCTTTTGCCATTGTTTTTCTCTCTTATTTGGTTGTAAGGTGCGTACTACGCACCACATTTAAAGTATCAGTCTAAAACGGTGCGTGCTACGCACCTTACGGTTTGTTTTGCGGGCGAATTGCCATTCACTCCTACGATGACTTGGATTTTAAATTACTCCAAAACACCCAAAACATCACTTTCTTTCATGATGAGCAATTCTTCGCCATCCACCTTAACGGTTTGCCCTGCATATTGACCAAACAGTACTTTGTCGCCCACTTTAACATCCAAAGGACGCACGCCACTGTCGGTGATTTGACCCTTACCAACAGCAATGACTTCGCCTTGCTGTGGTTTTTCTTGGGCGGAACCTGGTAGCAGGATACCGCCTGCGGTTTTTTGCTCTTCTTCGGTACGGCGTACCACGATGCGGTCATGTAAAGGACGAATTGACATGAGATTCTCCGTTGTTTATTTGGTTTTTTGTAAAATTAGCCCAAAACAGGCTCAAGGCTAAAAATGGAGTTGGATAAAAAATTTTCAAGACAAATTGCCAATAAAATCACAAAAACAGCAAAATTTTTCCAAAGTTTTTTGACAAAGATTCAAACCAAAATTCAAAAAAATTCAAAAATACCACAAAACCTGTCAGCGCCCTAAAAACCCATCGCCCAGCCTAAATCACCGTCAGAGGCGCAAAACTTAGGACGCAAATGGTTACGAACTTCTGCCATCATTAACCAAAAACTAACCGAAAACCAACAAACAAACTCGCCCGACACCTTGAAATTGTAACAAATTTTATCCATTATAATAGGCAAAGCAATAACCAAAGCCTGCTTAAACCAAGCGGACCCAAATAATCCAAATGGAATAAATAAAAAGAGGCAAATAACATGACAATGAAAAAAACCCTACTATTCACCACGCTACTGACACTGGGCGCAGCCGCACACGCCGCCGACCTGCCAGCGTACAGCGCCACTTATGCCGTCAAAGCCTATGGCAAATCTGGCACCGCCACACGCACCCTAAGCAAGTCTGGCAACAACTATACTTATACAGTCAATGGCACCGCAGCAGGGGTGGCAAGCCTCAATCAATCAGCGAAATTTAGTCTGTCTGGCGGTAGAATCCTGCCATCAAGCTCATCGATGTCTGCCCGAGTTTTTGGTGTGGGCAACACGCACAAGATCAGCTTTAATAATGGCGCAAAAACCGCTGTTTCTACCTACAAAAATAAGTCCACCACGCTTAAAATGAATGCTCAGGCTTATGATGATTTGAGCTTAGAATCACAGATCCGTCAAGAGCTGATTAACGGTAAGTTTACTGGTACTTATCAACTGGTCAAAAAAACCGACATCGAAACCACCCGTTTTAGAAAGTCTGGCAGCTCAAAAATTACGGTGCCTGCGGGTACTTATGATGTGGTTCGCATCGACCGCATTCATGATGACAAAGGGCGCTCAACGAGTTTTTGGCTTGCACCAAGCCTTGATTATCTACCCATCAAAGTCAGCCAAACCAACGATGGCAAAACCATCTCTATGGAACTGACCAAAAGAAATTGATGACTGGCGATAATACGGCAACTTGGCACGCCAATAAGCCAAACGCCAACAAAAAAACGCACCAAAAACGGTGCGTTTTGTATATTTTGCAAAAGATGATTTATTTGCGCTGTTTGTGCATGGGCGGCAGTCGTCTTAGCAAGACAAACAAATAATAATTCACCATAAAAAGCAGCCCTGTCTCCACCAAACGCAGCACCCAGACCAAAGTGGGGGCAGATTCATAATAACGAATCAACGCCAGCACGCCTGCCACACCCAGATAAATCAGCATCACAATGCTCAAATAAATCAGCTTGCTAGGTTCATTGCCCCGCACCAGCGCTGGCGTGAATAACAGCGCTGGCATCAAAAATATCAGCTGCATCACAAGCGCCATCATGAGCGAAGCATCTGTCGTCATCGCCAATGCCAGTGGATACGCCACCGACACCATAAGCCAAAGCCACCAGACGGCAGTTAGGCGCTGATGAATGGGCTTGGTAGGCTTGGCGGGCTTTTGTGGTTTTTTATTCATGGTTGCTCTTTTTGGGATTGGCAGACTTAGGTTTGGTTGGCTAATTTTTTGGCGATATTTGCCAGTCGCTCGCCTTGATGAATGGCAAGGTGGCGCTCATCAGCGGTCATGGCAAGCTCATGCGCCGCACCTGTCACGCTGCTTGCTCCATAAGGCGTACCGCCACGCACCGTACGGCTCAGCTCGCCATGCGCATACGGCAAGCCCACCATCACCATGCCATGGTGAAACAGCACGGTCATCATGTTTAGCAAAGTCGCTTCATTGCCACCGTGCATCGTGCCACTACTGGTAAAGACGCACGCAGGCTTGCCTTGCAAAGCACCAGAGAGCCACTGGGTGACGGTATTGTCCCAAAAATATTTCATGCTCGCTGACATATTCCCAAAATGAGTCGGACTGCCCACCGCCAAGCCAGCACAATCAGACAGCTCATCCATCGTGCAATACAAATCGCCCTCATCAGGAATGGCAGGCGACACTTGCTCAGTGGCGCTAGACACCTTTGGCACTCGGCGAATTTTTACCGCCATGCCCACATTCACCACCCCTTCGGCGATGGCGTAGGCAAGCTCTTTGGTGCGCTCGAGATTGGTGTCATACAGCACAAGAATATAAGGACTGGTCATAACATCTCTTTTTTAATTTTTTTAAGTTAATATTTTAGTAAATGCTTAAAATAAAGCAAATAAGTTTTGGACAGCCGTCATTATAGCCCAAAACCAAACAAATACCAAAGAAATGAATCCATAAAACGCCAGTTTGTCATTTTTATCCATTTGCCGCCACATTTGGCATCATCAAACCAAATCATCGCACCAAAAAAAGCCGTCAGTTTAGTAATTTTGTAATATTTCACCAAAAAAACCTTTAAAAATGCGTGATATTTGCTACACTATAAGCTTTATGGATTTATCAAGTGCATTTCGGCGTTTTGCTGTTTTGCTGATTGATTTGATGCTTAGTAAATTAAACTGAACGATTATGACGAATTTTTTGAACAAATTACCCTTCGCCCATCATGGCTGGTTCATGTATCTGCGCCTTTTAGTGCGTCATTTTACAGAAGATGACTGCCAACAAAAAGCCGCTAGCCTAACTTACACCACTTTGCTGTCACTTGTGCCGATATTGACAGTGATTTTGGTGGTGTTTTCAAGCGTGCCTGCTTTGTCGGACATGCGTGAACAAATGCAAGCGATGATTTATAACAACCTTCTGCCTTCCTCAGGGGCGCAGATTGGTCAATATTTTGACAGCTTTGCTGAAAAGTCGAGCAATCTGGGTATCGTCGGTGTGATCGGTTTGTTCATCACCACCATCATGACCTTAATGACCATCGAAACAGCATTCAACAAAATCTGGCGTGTCAAAGAGCGTTCAGGTGGCACAGCAAGCATCATTCGCTACTGGGCGCTCATCACGCTTGGTCCCATCGTGCTTGGTGTGGCGTTTGGTGCGTCTAGCGCCATTCAAAGTGTCGATTTTTTGAATCGTCAAATCGGTGGCTACGGCATTGACTGGTCGATTTGGGCGTACTTGGTGTCGTTTTGTATCACTGTCGCAGGCTTTATCGGCATGTATTGGTTCATCCCAAAAGTGCAAGTTCCCATCAAAAATGCCGCCATCGCAGGCGTGGTTGCGGCAGTGTTGTTTGAGATTTTGCGCACCGTATTTGGCACCGTGATGAGCAATTTCACCAGTTATGAGGCGATTTATGGTGCTTTTGCTGCCTTGCCGATTTTCCTACTTTGGATTTATTTGTCATGGAACATCATCCTTCTAGGCGTTGAGATCAGCTACACCCTGACAATCTTTGACAACAAAGAAGTGCCTGTACGCCATCCGCTACTTAGCCTGCTAGACATGCTAAACCTCACCTACAAACGCTACAAAGAAGGCAAAACGGTCAGTGAGCATGAGCTGCGTGAGGTCTTGGGTCGCCGTGAGCTGCCAAAATGGAGCCTATACATCGAACAGTTGGTGGAAGGCGAGCTCATCACACGCACCAAAAATGATGAATACATCCTAAAAACCGACCTTAACAGCATCAGCCTTTGGCAGTTTTATAAAACCCTGCCTTATCCACTGCCCATCAAGGATGAGCTTGATGCGTTGAAAGCGGCAGATTATGACCCTTGGTTTGTCGAGCTTTACAAAAACCTAACCAAAGTCGAGCGCACTGCCAAAGATGAGCTTGACATGCGACTGGCTGAGCTGTTTGAAAGTGCGCCACTTCGTCAAAAAGAAGAAATCGTACGCATCGTGGGTGAGGACGCTGATGCCCAAAGCGATGTCGATGGCTTTACCTACGGCACTCGCCGAGAAATCGATGAAAATGGCGATGTATTCATCGTTCCTGATGGCAAGGCGATGCTTACCGAAAGCCGTCTCACTAAGACACTACGACTGCTCAAAAAGGCTTACCATCTGTTTGGTCAGGGTAAAAAAGCCGTCAATGATGTCAAGCAAAGCTTTAAATAAAGACATCATTGAAACCAAAAAAACCCCAAAAATAATCGCCAAATCAAAAAGATTTTGGCGATTATTTTTTATGATTGATAAGCTTAGACTTTTAAATAATGAATCAAGCAAAGAAGGTCTTAATCACTCTACCAGTCAAAACCTGCCCCAAAAATGGCGTGTTTTTACCCGCAGACAGCATGGTGTCTTTGCTGACCTGCCATGACAAATCTGGGTCAATCAAGACCGCACCACCGATGCGCTCATAGTCTTTGATGCCTGCGATTTTGGCAGGATTTAGGCAGATTTTTTCAATCAGTTGTTCAGCCGTCAAAACACCATCTTTGACAAGCTGCACACCCAACGACACAAAGGTATCAAAATTACTGATGCCTGCCGTGCATTCACCAAAAGGCGCCTGCTTTGCGCTGCCTGAAAGTGGCTCATGGTGCGAGCAAATGGCATCGATGGTGCCATCTTGTAGACCTTCGATCAAAGCTTTTTGATCGGTGTTGGAACGAAGTGGCGGCATGACAAAGGCATTGGCATTATAGCCTTCTAGCGCATCATCCGTCAGGTGTAGCTGGTGCATGGCGACATCGCAAGTGATCGGCAAGCCCTTTTGTTTTGCCCAGCGGATCAGCTCCACCGAAGTGCGGCAAGTAATCTGGCTAAAATGAGAAGCGATGCCCGTCTCTTCCACCATGAGTAGCTGCTTGGACAAAGCGATGGTCTCCGCCAGCCAAGGAATACCCGCCAGCCCATGAAATGAGGCGATGTAACCATCATGCGCCACGCCGCCAGACAGACTGGGTTCATCAGGATAAAAAAACACTTTAAGATCAAAAGTGGCGGCATATTCTAGACAGCGCAGCATCACCAGATCAGACTCAAAGCCACGAGCTGTATTGGTCACGCCGATGACACCGCCTTGTTTTAATCCTGCCAGATTGGCAAGCTGCTTGCCTTCTAGCCCCTGTGTCAATGCACCCAAAATATGCAAATGAATGTCGCCATCTTGCTGCGCCTTTTCACGCAATCCTTTAAACAATGAGCCGTTTTCAAGTACAGGATTGGTATCAGGTGGCAATACAATGTGCAAAATGCCATTTTCTCGTGCTGCCCTGCCCTCACTGGCTAAGGTGCCATGCGACTGATGACCTGGCTCACGCAGGCGAGCGCACAGATCTACGATGGGCGGAATCAGCCATTTGCCAGCTGTGTCGATACCATCTAAGTTTGGCTGTTGCCAAGTGGAGGAAAGTAGATTTTTCATAATTTTCTCTTTTACTGATGTTTTTAAAAATTAATAGCCTTGTTCATTTAATACTTTATAATTATAGCAACCAATTCTACCGCTATTTTCACAGGATTTACCATACCATTCTTTAGCAATATTATAATTTTGTCGAACTCCATAACCATTATAATACATCGCACCAAGATTATTTTGGGCTTTTGCATTGCCTTGATTGGCGGATTTATTATACCACTCTAGGGCTTTGGTGTTATCTTGAGGGATAATGCCACAGCCGAAGTCATATATAATTCCAAGCATATACTGAGATTTGGCATTGCCTTGATTGGCAAGTTTTTCTACCCAATAAAACGCATTGGTATAATTTTGTTTATTGTGACAATAACCTATCAATTCCATTTGAGCTTGCACATCACCATTCTCCGCCTTTTGAATTAAACCTTGCAAGAACTCATTGGCAAATACCGACACCGATAATAATAACCCTGCGGTTAATAAAGACAGTTTTTTAAACATAATTGCTCTCTTATTAAATGGGTTAAAATATGATTGCCAAGCGGGGAAGTAGGTTTTTCATAAGATTCTCTTTTGCTGATGCTTCTTGCAATTAGTGGTTTGGCTGACTTAATATCCCTGCTGCACAAGTGCTTGATGATTGACGCAACCTTGTTGATATCCTTGCTCACACGCTCGACCAACCCACAACTTGGCTTGGGTGTGGCTTTGCGCCACGCCCTGCCCAAGATAATACATCACGCCCAAATTAAATTGCGCTCTGGCATAGCCTTGCTCGGCGGATTTTTTTAGCCATGCGAACGCCTGCGCATCATCCTTGGGCACGCCTCTACCCCATCTGTACATCTGCGAAAGATTGAACTGACCCTCCCAGTAGCCTTGCTCGGCGGATTGTTGATACCAAGCCACCGCCATCTCATCGTCTTTGCTTGTGCCACGAGCGTTGGCATACATGAGCCCAAGGTTATTTTGGGCTTGGGCAAGTCCATTTTCTGCGGCTGCCTTGAACCACTCGAACGCCTTGTTATCATCCTGAGGCACACCCTGACCATCACGATACATCACACCCAGATTGTATTTGGCAGCAGCATAGTCCTGCTCGGCGGCCTTGACATACCAGTCATAAGCCTTGGCATAATCTTGGCGCACACCCTTGCCCAGTCGATACATCTGCGCCAGATTAAACTGCGCCATCAAATGCCCTTCCTCAGCAAGCCGCTGCATCCAATAAAATTGATTGGCGATGTCCTGAGTACTGCCATAATAGTCAGCAAGCGCCATCTGCGACTGCACATCACCACTGTTTGCCAGCCTGGTTAAGGTCGCAAGGTCAGATGACAACGCCAAACTTGGCACACCTAGCGACACAAATGCTGTCAATAGCGCCTTTAATATCAATCGCTTCATCAAACCAGCCCTTTGACCTCATCTTGCCCACGCATCGCCATCGCCATCACCGCCATACGAATGGCAATGCCGTTATTGACCTGCTTTAAAATCACCGACTGCTCGCCATCCGCCACACTGGATGCAATCTCCACCCCACGATTCATCGGACCCGGGTGCATAACTAGGGCGTTTGGCTTGGCAAGCTTAATGCGTGCGTCGGTAATGCCATAAACTTTAAAATACTCAGAAGTCGAAGGCAGTAGTGGCGAGCCGATGCGTTCGTTTTGGATGCGTAGTCCGATGACCACATCCACGCCTGCCAAGCCTTGCTCCATGTCCTCAAACACGCTCACGCCATAACGCTCAATGCCTTTTGGCAGTAAGGTTTTTGGGGCGATGACACGAATGTCTTTCACGCCAAGCGTCATCAACGCCGAAATGTCCGAGCGAGCCACACGGCTGTGCTTGATGTCGCCGATGATGGCTACCGACAGCTCATCAAACGATTTACCAGACTTCATACACAGCTCACGATGAATGGTCAGCATGTCTAGCATGGCTTGGGTTGGGTGAGCGTGCCAGCCATCACCTGCGTTGATGATGGCGACATTGGGCGTCACTTCTGTCGCCATAAAATGCGCCGCACCGCTTGCAGAATGACGCACCACGAACATATCGGCGCTCATCGCCTCCAAATTCCACAGCGTGTCTCGCAAAGTCTCGCCCTTGTTGGTGCTGGATTTGGCGATGTCAAGGTTGAGTACATTTGCCCCAAGGCGTTTTTGTGCCGCCTCAAAAGTCGTACGGGTACGGGTTGAATTTTCAAAAAACAGATTCATCACCGTCTTGCCAGCCAGCTCATCGGTGTTGATGAGTCGCCCGCCATCATCGAAGTATCCCATCGCCTTATCAATGATGTTCTCAAGCTGGGTACGATTGAGCCCTTCCACGCCGATAAAATGACGAATGCCGCCACCTTCGGTAAGCTGGGGGCGAGCCAAAGATTGGTGCAGGCGGGTGCGGATGTCGGTGTCAGTCATGATGATTCCTTATGATGGCTGTGATGCGTGCTGGTCGGTGCAGACCTTTTTAAAGCCTAATTTAATATTAAAAATTTATTTAAATAAAATGAACAAATTTAACAAGCTTGGCAACTTCGCCAAATCATCTTGTCAAATTAAAAACAAATTAAGTCATTCTATCAAAATTCACCACCTTTGGGCAATGCGATTTTGATAAAAATTCTTGATTATCCACAAAAAAGTCATCGGACTTGGCACGACTGTCTGACGGCTTGGCATTATGCGTCTTTTGTGAAATTTGTCTGATTTTATGGTAAAATATCTAAGGCTAAAAACGCACCATTTGGCGCTTTGCAGATTTTATTGTTAAGGATAAGGAAACATCATGACCACGCTTGCTCAGTATTTACAAACACACACCACAGCACAAATCGCCAGTACGATGACCACGCTTGCCACGGCGAGCGTTGCCATCAGCAATCTGCTCTCACAAGGGGCGCTGGCAGGCATTCACGGCGAGGCAGGCGGTCAAAATGTGCAAGGCGAAGCACAAAAAAAGCTCGATGTCATCTCAAACGACCTGTTATTGAACTCGCTAATCCAAAATCCCAACTGTGCTGGCGTGGCATCAGAAGAGCTTGACGACATCAACCCCGCCAATGAAAATGGCACGCTGCTTGTCACCTTTGACCCATTGGACGGCTCGTCCAACATTGACATCAACATGACGGTGGGAACGATTTTTTCTATTCTGCCTTATCACAATCAAGGTCAAAAAGCGACTGAGAGCGACTTTTTGCAAGCAGGCAAGCACCAAGTGGCGGCAGGTTATTTTATTTATGGCACATCCACGATGCTTGCGGTAACTTTTGGGGCAGGCGTTGCGATGTTTAGCTTTGACCCTGTTTCCCAAAACTATGTCCTGATCAACGAAAAGGTAACCATCAGCGAGCAAACAGCAGAATACGCCATCAACTCATCAAATCGCCGTTACTGGCTACCACCGATCCAGCAGTACATTGAAGAGCTGACCCAAGGCGACACTGGCGTGCGAAACAAAGACTATAACACACGCTGGGTGGCGGCGATGATCGCTGATGTGCATCGTATTTTGATTCGTGGTGGTATTTTTATGTACCCTTATGACACCAAAATCGAAGGTAAGGCAGGCAAACTTCGCCTGATGTACGAGGCCAATCCGATGAGCTTCATCATTGAGCAAGCAGGTGGGGCAAGTACCGACGGCGTACAGCGCATCATGGACATTGAGCCAACAGGCATTCATCAGCGCATCCCTGTGGTGCTTGGGGCAAAAGAAGAAGTAGAATATATCAAAGCATTGCACGAGATGGCGGGGATTTTGGCGAATGGGGAAAAGGCTTAATGCCTGCCATTAGAACGCATTAGCAAGATAATTTTCCTAATACTATTATTGATAGAAAACTTGCCGATGCAACCGCCCATTAGTGCTATCAAAAAGCCAAAGCAGGTGATACGCTTTCTGCCTACATTTTGGCAAAAGAATTGGTATCAGAAAATGCCATTGTAAAATTAACCCCATTATTAAAATCCGATGTTGTTTTAACACCTGTTTTGGCAGAAGAATGGGTTGGATTAAATAAAATTCCACTTGCAACCGCTTATGTCTTGTCTGAATATTTTAATTTAATGGTTGAAACAGAAATTCTACAAGCTGAAAAAGTTTCTCGCACCAGTGGAAGTGGCTGGCACAGATTGGCATTTTCGCCAAGTTTTGTTGGTCAAGTACAAAAAGGTCAATCTTATTTTTTGATTGATGATACCCAAACACAAGGTGGAACTTTTGCGTCTCTCAAAGGCTATATTGAAACCAATGGCGGTATTGTCATTGGTTGTTATGCTTTGACAGGCAAACAATATTCTACCCAATTAAAATTATCCCAAGAAACATTACTTACTTTAAGGCAACATTATGAATCCCTTGAACCATTCTGGCAACAAACATTCGGCTATGGATTTGACTGCCTTACAGAATCCGAAGCAAGATTTATCCTTAATAGCCGTAAAGACATTGAGCAAATCCGAACTATTATCCTTGAAACAAGAAATGCAGGACTCACTCAAACAATTACAAATGATGACTGTTCTTAAAAATAGATAGCCTTACTTCCCATTTACCCAGTACAAAATCCCCTATGATTATCACTTCCAAAGACAATCCTCTAATCAAAACCGCCCACGCCTTATTAACTGACCCCAAAAAACGCAAAAAAATGGGACAAACGGTCATCGAAGGCACGCATTTATTGGACGCTTATTTAAAAGCAGGCAAAATGCCAATCACAACCATTGTCAGCGAAAGCGGAATGGCAAATGCTGAAATTCAAAGTTTAATTGCCAAATTAAATAAAAACCCTATTATCATCAGCGATACGCTTTATAAAACTATCCGCACACTGGGGACAAGTTTGCCGCTTATGGCGATGATTGAAATGCCAAATTTGACCTTAAATCACACCATTGAAAATGATTGCTTGATTTTAAATGGCATTCAAGACACGGGCAATTTGGGGACATTATTCAGAACAGCAAGTGCCACAGGCTTTAAAACCGTCATTTGCACCACAGGCACAGCTCACGCCTACAATCCCAAGACTTTGCGGGCAAGTATGGGAGCAAATTTTAGCTTGGATATTTATGAAAATGTCAGTATTGATGAGATTTTTGAATTTATTAAAGTGCCACTGTTTGCCACTACTTCGCACGCCAATGGCCTCATTTATCAAAAAAACCTAACCAAACCACTTGCCCTAATCATGGGTAACGAAGGACAAGGCGTGGATAAAGTATTGCTAGATAAATGTGAGCCTTTGACCCTACCGCAATTTGGCGAAGAAAGCCTAAATGTCGGCGTGGCAGGGAGCGTGTGTTTGTATGAGATTTTACGGCAGAGAAAGTTTGCTTAACTAAATCGCAAAAACCCCATCTTAAAAGACGGGGTTTTTGTTGGATCAGATTGCTAGATTTACAGCTTAGCGGTCAATTCTGGCAAAGCAGTAAAGATGTCCGCTTCTAGGAAATAATCCGCCACCTGAGCGATTGGTGCTTCTGGGTCGTTGTTGATCGCCACGATGGTTTTAGAATCTTTCATGCCCGCCAAGTGCTGAATCGCACCTGAAATGCCAGCAGCGATGTACAGATTTGGCGCCACGATTTTACCTGTCTGACCCACCTGCATGTCGTTTGGCACAAAGCCTGCATCTACTGCTGCACGGCTGGCACCGACCGCTGCGCCCAATTTATCTGCCAATGGCTCGATGTATTTGGCAAAGTTTTCGCCACTTGCCAACGCACGACCGCCAGACACCACGATGCCTGCTGAGGTCAGCTCTGGACGGTCAGACTTGGCAAGCTCTTCTTTGACAAAGCTTGATTTGCCAGCGTCACTGCCTGCCGACACGCTCTCCACAGCCGCACTGCCGCCAGTCGCTGCTGCTGCATCAAAGGCGGTGGTGCGCACGCTTAGGATGACTTTGTCTTCGGCAGTTTGTACGGTCGCCGTGGCGTTGCCTGCGTAGATCGGGCGCTCAAAGGTCTTAGCATCAATCACAGCAGAGATGTCCGACACCATGCTCACATCCAAAAGTGCCGCCACTCGTGGCAAAAAGTTCTTACCAGTGGTGGTGGCAGGGGCGATGATGTGGCTGTATGGCGCAGATACTTCCACCACCAGCGGTGCGATGTTTTCTGCCAACTGATGAGCAAAAGCGGCATCATCAGCCAGCAACACTTTGCTCACGCCTGCGATTTGGGCAGCAGCGTCAGCCACGCCTTGGGCGTTTTGACCTGCCACCAGCACATGCACATCGCCATCGATTTGGGCGGCGGCAGTCACGGCAGACAGAGTCGCTGCTTTCAATTCATTATTGTCGTGTTCGGCATACACTAATACAGTCATGATTTTATCCTTTTTCAATAATTTTTCAGTAATTTTTAGTCTAAAACACTTGTCAATCAGATGACTTTGGCTTCATTTTTTAGTTTGTCAATCAGCTCATCGACGCTTGCCACTTTCACGCCTGCTTTGCGCTCTGCTGGTGCTTTTACTTTCAGCGTGGTCAGCTTAGAAGTCATGTCCACACCAAAGTCGGCAGGCGTCTTGACATCCAGTGGCTTTTTCTTGGCGGCCATGATGTTTGGCAGCTTTGGAAAGCGTGGCTCGTTCAGACGAAGGTCGGTGGTGATGACGGCAGGTAGTGATAGCTCAACAGTTTGCAAGCCGCCATCAATCTCACGAGTTACCTGAACTTTGTCGCCATTAACCACCACTTCAGAGGCAAAAGTGCCTTGCGATGCATTCATCAACGCAGACAACATTTGACCTGTTTGGTTGTTGTCGTCATCGATGGCTTGTTTGCCAAGCAGAATAAGACTTGCGCCCTCAGCTTCTGCCACGCCTTTTAGGATTTTGGCGACTTGTAGCGGATATGGCTTCTCATCAGTCTCAACCAACACACCACGGTCTGCGCCCAAAGCAAGTGCCGAGCGGATTTGCTCTTGGGCTTGGGTTGTGCCAACAGACACAGCGATGATCTCGGTGGCGACGCCTTTTTCTTTTAGGCGCACCGCTTCTTCAATGGCGATTTCACAAAATGGATTGACACTCATTTTGGCGTTCGCCAACTCAACGCCAGACTCGTCAGCCTTGACACGCACCTTGACATTGTGATCGACAACACGCTTGACAGCAACTAATACTTTCATAATGACTCCGTTTTTAGGTTGTTTTTAAAAAGCTTACTTGATGTGAATATATCATATTTATCTGCTTTATGCCAAGCTGATTGTCTAAAATTTAAGAATTTTGGTCAAATATTTATCGTGAATGAGCAGTCATTTTTTATGCTGTCAGACACTGATATTCATCACCGCCCAAATAATCAGCCAACAATAAAGTCCAAGTAAGGCATTCAAAATCACACAAGCACCCATACCCAAGATGCGCCCAAGCACTTTTGATTGAATTGCCTCATAAAAATAATAACAACTAAAAGGTAAGCCAATCATCAAACCAATCGCCATCAACACAACAAAACCGAGCATACTTAGTTTCTCCAATCAATAAAAAAGCACCCGATTGATTTGAGTGCTTTTTTATTGTCATTGAAAAATACTGATTAGATTTTTTCGATTTCTTCGGCTTGTGGACCTTTTTTGCCTTCGCCCAGAATGAACGCTACTTTTTGACCTTCGGCTAGGGTCTTAAAGCCAGAGCCTGTGATGGCACTGTAATGAGCGAACACATCTTGACCGCCATTGTCCTGAGCGATGAAACCAAAACCTTTGGCTTCGTTGAACCATTTTACGGTGCCTTGTACTTTATTTGACATAGCAAATTTTCCTGTATGATTGAAAATATGGCAAAATTACCAAACGAAATATTTATGTTGCCAAAACTGCAAAAAAGTCTCAATGTAAAAAGACGCTTAACTTTCAACCAATACAAAACACTGTTCAAATATTGCTCAAATACGCCCTAAAACCCACTCGTGTGCAAGTTTCAAAGTCGTTTTAACACTCGCCAAAGGCGCCCTGCAAAACCTACTACGGTACATAAATACCAAGCGCCAGTATAGCAGACTTCACAGGCAAAAGGTGAAATATTTTTGGAAAATCGGCATTTATTTGTAACCAAACGCCGAGCCGATGGACAAATGCGGCGAGCACAGCACAAAAACGCACAAAATCGCAAACACCAAAGCAAAAGCACGACCAAAATCCAAATATTTAGGCGGCATCACCAGATCCATCGGATCATCAATGTCGGTGAGTGAAATCAGCTTCGCCCCATAAATCCAGCTCGCCACAAAATACACGCCATAAGAGACGGCGACGCTCATCTGCAAGTTATCAAAATCCAAGAAAAACAATGCCAAGCCAGACACTACCAGCCACGATGAAGTCATCAGGCTGATGATCGCAAAGACGCCCGACTCAGGCAGCTTACCTTGATTGTTGCGTATCCAAGTGGTTTCAATCCACACCAAGACCGCCATCACCAAGCTGGCAAGCACATACATACGCTCCAAATTCAAATCAAAAACACCCAGCATATTTCACAACACTCACTCACAAAAATTTAACAATCACTTTAAACCATGTCTATCATCAGGGCGTATTGTACATGAATTTTTAGGGAAAGTTGGGGTTTATTGTGGCAAATTCACCCAAAAAACCCATCAATCCACCCATCAGGCATGTCCGCCAAAGTATATCGCCACTTAGGATTTTTGTCTTTATCAATCAATAAAGCTCGCACGCCTTCTTTAAAGTCGCCTTGTAGCACGCACTGGGTCGCCACTATTTTTTCAATCTCAAACATCGCACGCACAGATTTTGGCTTGATGTGATGATAAATCCGCCAAGTAATCGCTTTGGTCGTATCCGAGCCTTTGATATAGCTATCAATGGCACTACTGATGAACGCACTGTCGCCTTGATAATTTTTCAGTGCCGAATCCACTTCTTTGAGCGAGCCTTGATTCATGAGCTGATTGATGGTGTGAAAGTCTGCGATGATTTGGCTGGGCCTAACAGGATTTTGATGAAATGCGGATAAAATTTGCGATAATTTGCCATGATGATCGCCCCCTTGCCAGTCAGCACGGACGCACGCATCCAGCACTTTTTCAAAATCATCATGTGCCAAAAACGCATCGCCCAGCCCCAAATACAAAGCATCCACCCCATCAAAGCGACCGCCTGTCAGCCCCAAAAACAGCCCCACCTTACCCATCATGCGATTTAAAAACCACGAACCGCCTGCATCAGGAAACAGCCCAATAGATACCTCAGGCATCGCCATCAGCGTCTCATTCGTGACGACCTTATGACTGCACGCCGACAAAAGTCCCAAACCGCCACCCATGACGACCCCATGCCCCCACGCCAACAAGGGCTTGGGATAATCGTACATCTCTGCCATCAGCCCATATTCTTGCTCAAAAAATGCACGAACATCATCCACCCCAGTCGCTTGGGTAAGCGACTTGATGTCGCCGCCAGCACAAAACGCTCGCTCGCCTGCCCCATGAATGACAACGGCGGCGACTTTCTCCTCATCTCGCCATGTCAGCAATCTCTCCCTCATCGCCCGCACCATGTCTAGATTTTGGGCATTTAGGGCTTTTGGGTTGTTCAATGTCATCACACCAATGACATGATCGTCCTTAGTCTTAATGGTATTAGTAATGATTAAATCTGTCATACCCCCTCCTTTAAAAACTCCATTAACATCATCCGCTCATTCCTAGCATCTGCGCAAAAGCCATGCCCATCAAAAGTGCCTTTGCTGACAAACACAAAATACTCACATCAAGCATAGCAAAATATCTGCATACAGGCAAGCAACAAAAATCAACAAGCAAAATCCAATCATTGGCAATTTTAACTTTGTATTTTGCCTAATTTTACCTATAATAAAGTCATCCAATAGAAAGTCATCAAGCCAATAAGGAACACGCCATGTATTTTTTATTATCTCCTGCCAAAAACCTAGACGAAAAAACGCCCGTACCGCTTGCCTTGGGCGAGCATTACAGCCAGCCTGCCCTCATCAATGAAGCCATTGACCTAATGGCAACCTTAAAAACCAAAGATGTGCTAGACCTGCAAGAACTCATGCACATCTCCGCCAAAATCGCTGAGCTGAATGTCGCACGCAATCAGGCTTGGAGTTATCCGTTTGATGGCACTGCCAAGCCTGCCGCTTATTTGTTTGATGGCGATGTCTATACTGGACTGGACGCTTATTCTTTAAACTCCGAACAAATGATGTATTTAAACAAGCATTTGGGCATTTTATCAGGGCTGTATGGCCTGTTAAAACCACTGGATTTAATGCTGCCTTATCGCCTTGAAATGGGGACAAAATTCAAAACACCCCATGCGGACAATTTGTACGAATACTGGGGCGATACCATCACCAATCTCATCAACGAACGCATCGCTCAAAGCGGCTCGGATGTCCTCATCAACCTAGCGTCTGGCGAATATTATGGTGCGGTCAAGCCCAATAAAATAGACGCCAGCATCATCACACCAAAATTCCTTGATCAAAAAAACGGACAATATAAAATCATCAGTTTTTATGCCAAAAAAGCTCGTGGCCTGATGGTCAATTTCGCTGCCAAAAACGCCATCACAGACGCAGCGACATTGAAGGATTTTGACACCGATGGCTATTATTATGACGAATCATCAAGTAGCGACACAGAGTGGGTATTCAAGCGAGATGAGATGCGATGATTGCCTATAAAACATGGCGCATACAGCTTACTGACTGCCCTTAAAATCATTCAAACGCAAGCCAAATCAACATAAGGCGGTAGGGGCGAATTGCCATTCGCCCTTGCAAATTAAGTTTAAGTTTGGTTAGTGGGTGGCTTGACATGGTAAAAATGCTTTTTTTGCGATAAAATAAGCATTCTGACAATCACCATACCAAGCATATGCTCACCTGCCCCATCTGCCACACTGCCCTAAATCTACAAGGCAAAACCTATACTTGCCAAAACCGCCACAGCTATGATGTCGCCAAAGACGGCTATGTCAATCTGCACATCGTCCAGCACAAAAACAGCCACACCGCAGGCGATACGCCAGAGTCAGTGCAGGCTCGCAGGCGATTTTTAGCCAGCGGGTTTTATCAGCCACTGCGTGATAAAATATCTAGCATTATCAATGAGTTATCGCCAAATACTGTCCTAGACATCGGCTGCGGTGAAGGCTATTATACCAGTAGCCTTGCCCAAAATGACCGCCAAGTCATTGGGCTGGACATCGCAAAAGCCGCCATCATCGCCGCTGCCAAAGCCCACAAAACGAGCCCAAACGGCAACATCTCATGGGTGGTCGGCACAGGGGCGGTACTGCCTGTGGCGGACGGTAGTGTGGATATTTGCACAAGTTTTTTTAGCCCCTTGCCAAAGGCTCAAATGCTAAAAGTTCTGCGGACAGATGGACTATTGCTCGTGGCGACACCAGCGGCAAACCATCTCTACACGATGAGAGAGCGGCTGTTTGACACGGTCAATTTACACAACCCTGCCAAGTTTGTCGCAGAATTATCGCCAGAATTTACGCTGATGGATGAGTGGCAAATTGACGCACCGATGGTATTAGACCGCCAAAATTTGTCCGATTTGATTGACATGACACCTTATACTTATAAGGCAAAACTTGAACGCAAAACTGCCCTAAAAGCGTGCGAGCGGTTTGAAACGGCGGCAAGTTTTTGTGTGTATCTGTTTAAAAAATCATCGCAATCATCGTAAATTGCACGCACCATAATCCACCAACACGCCAAACTTAAAATCATGCAGTTTGGCAGTTGGTAGGCAATTATGATTTACAGTCATTGAGCGGTTTTTTGGAAGGATGCTAAGTCGTAGCCGGACTGCTTGGCGATGCGTAAATACCGCTCATAAGTAGCGTCGTCAAGGGATTTGTCACGAGACAAAATCCAAAGATACTTGCGGTTGGGTGTGCCAACCAACGCAGATTGATAGCGGTCATTCTCGCCATCAAGTGCCAGCACCCAGTAGTCCGCCTGACCAAAGGGAAGTTTTTTAAGAATGGATGGCAAAAACGACACTTTAAGCTTAGCATTAGTATCATCAATGGCATAAGCCTCGCCCTTGGCGGTGCTTAGCTTGCCTGAGCGGGTCAGGCATTCGTTATGCACGCTGATTTTGCCGTTGTTTTTTAAGGCGTAAGTCGCCTTGACATCAGAGACGCACTTGTTTTGAAAGGGCATGGGCAGCCTGCCAATCTCATACCATTCACCCAGATAAGCATCCAGCACCACCTCAGGTACGGTGGCAGGCTTAGCATGTGCTGATACTACGCTCAGCATGGCGCAAAGAATGGCTGATACTGCAAGAAATTTTTTCATCATATTAACCTCAAATCCAGATTCATACCAAGAACAATCTTATTCAGACACCCACGCACCATTTCGCCACACAAGTGCAAATTTGGTTGCTTTGCCGTCTTTTTCAGAGCCGATATATTGCTCGTTATTTTTACGAGACCAACGCAAAATGGTTGGATTACCATTATCATCAACATCGGGAGCGGCGAACAGATATTGAAATTTTTCGTCCAGCTGTTCTTGGATGCTGCGTAATTCAGCAAGTTTTGGCGGACGAGTTTCACGCACTTTGGGGAATTTGCTTGCCGCTAGGAACAAGCCTGCCGCCCCTTCACGCAGCACATAATGATCGTCAAACTTCGCCGAACGCAACTGCGGCATACTGATTGCTGTCATTCGTGGCGGTGCTGCTTGTCCGTTTTTGAGCACCTTGCGGGTGTTATCGCAGCTACGGCAAGCAAAATACGCCCCAAATCGCCCTGTTTTTAGCGCCATTTGTCCATCGCATTTGTCGCAGTCAATGGTCGGTGCGTCATTGTCCACGCCGCCTACCACTTCAAAAACGCCCTTTTCAAGCGTATAACCATCGCAGTCAGGGTTGTTGCCACAGATGTGGAGTTTTAGACCACCATCAACGATGTAGCTGTCCATCGCTGCGTTACATTTTGGACAGCGTTTTTTCTCCATCAGGGCATTGACTTCGGCAGATTCATCATCAGCATCAAAGACGAATGCCGCTGCTGGCATTAAGTTTTTAGTGCCTTTGCAGCGTTCTTTTGGTGGCAGATTATAGCCTGTACAGCCCAAAAACACGCCCGTTGAGCCTGTGCGGATTTGCATTGGGCGGCTGCATTGCTCGCAGTGAATGTCTGGCACATTGGTCGGGTCGTTTGGACGCATACCGTCTTTGCCTTTGGCGGTGTCCAATTTGCCCTTAAAATCGCCATAAAAACTGTCCAGCACACCCTTCCAGTCTTGATGACCGTCAGCGACTTCATCCAGTTTGCCTTCAAGCCCTGCGGTAAATGCATAATCCATCAAATCAGGAAAGCTCTCCACCAAGCGTTCGGTTACGATGTCGCCCATTTTTTCGGCATATAGGCGTTTGTTTTCTAGGCGGACATAGCCACGCTCTTGAATGGTTGAGATGATGGACGCATAAGTTGATGGTCGTCCGATGCCACGACTTTCTAGCTCTTTGACCAAACTTGCCTCCGAATAGCGGGCAGGCGGTTTGGTAAAATGCTGGCTTGGCTCAATGTTAATCAGCGGTAACTGGTCGCCCACTTTAACGCTTGGCAGTAGCACATCATCACTTTTGGCTGGTGGCTGAACTTTGGTGTAACCATCAAAAATCAGCGTACGCCCTTTGGCTTTTAGCTCCACACCGCCAGCATCAACCAGCAAACTCACTGACTGATAGCGAGCTGGCGTCATCTGGCACGCCACAAACTGTCGCCAAATCAGCTCATACAGACGCTGGGCATCTCGCTCCATGGCGGTGAGCTGACCTGATTTGACAGCGACATTAGAAGGACGAATCGCCTCGTGGGCTTCTTGAGCGTTTTGTTTATTGCCGTAGAAATTGGGCTTTTCTGGCAAGTACTTTTCGCCAAAATTCTGCCCAATGTAGC
The DNA here is from genome assembly GCF_029581575.1 of Moraxella nasibovis. Classification (NCBI taxonomy): domain Bacteria; kingdom Pseudomonadati; phylum Pseudomonadota; class Gammaproteobacteria; order Moraxellales; family Moraxellaceae; genus Moraxella; species Moraxella nasibovis. The sequence continues at coordinate 1,906,867 of NZ_CP089975.1, forward strand.
CACGCACCGCCATCAAGGCATCTTGGCTTAAAAAGGTAGAATCCGTACGCATATAAGTGATATGTCCTGCCTCGTATAGGCGTTGGGCTAAAATCATCGTTTTTTTGACGCTAAATCCCAAGCGAGTGCTTGCCGCCTGCTGCAAGGTTGATGTGATGAACGGTGCAGACGCACGAGACTGAGTCGGCTTTTCGTCAATGCTTGAAACGACAAAGGGGCTATTTTGTAGGATGCTGACAATGCCATTTGCCTCATCAGCATTGCCAAGTTTTAAGGTTTTGCCTTGATATTTGGTCGCCTCTAAGCGCAAGGTCTCGTTCAAGGCGGTGTTGTTGGTGTGGATTTCCCAATATTCCACTGGCACAAAAGCACGAATCTCTCGCTCTCGCTCCACCACCAAACGAGTGGCAACCGACTGCACACGCCCTGCCGACAAGCCACGAGCCACTTTCGCCCACAATAATGGCGACACCATAAAGCCCACCACACGATCCAAGAATCGACGAGCTTGCTGAGCATTGACACGATCTAGATTGACTTTGGCAGGCTGCTCAAAGGCGTTTTGCACGGCGGTTTTGGTAATTTCGTTGAACACCACACGGCTGTATTTGGCATCGTCCCCACCGATGACTTCTTGCAAGTGCCACGCAATCGCCTCCCCCTCTCTATCCAAGTCCGTTGCCAGATAGATTTTATCAGCGTCTTTGGCGAGTGCTTTTAGCTCTTTGATGACTTTGGTTTTGTTGGGCAAAATCTCATATACCGCCGCCCAATCATGCTCAGGATCGACGCCCATACGACGCACCAAGGCTCGCTGGGCTTTTTCTTCACGAGACAATCCTGTTTCATCGCCTTTGACTTTGGTCTTATCCGTGCCAGAAACGGGCAAATCACGAATATGCCCCACGCTTGAACGCACGATAAAATCATTACCCAGATATTTATTAATGGTTTTTGCCTTGGCTGGCGACTCCACAATGACCAAAGATTTGCCTTTGGCAGATGGTGTGGTCGTTGATGTTTTGGTTTTTTTGGTGGTTGTCTTTACAGCCATAAAGCTACCTTTTTCTTTATCATCATTATCAATTTTTAAAAAATAAATCAGGCACGAAAAATCGTCCATTTTTATAAAATAGCACACATTGAGCCATCATGACAAGATGGCAATGCGTTTTAAGATCATTTGCGTGCGTTGATGTCATCGCCGATCGCCATCAACGCCTGCTGCAAGGCGGACAAATCTGCTTTGGCGAGCGTCTGGTCTAATTTTTGCACACCTCTATCGCCCTGATAGCGAACATCCAGCCAGTATAGCACCACGCTGTTGGCTTTGTATTGTAAGCCTATGGCATGAGCTTTAATGGGCGTAGGCAAGCAGTCTAGCACCGATAAATCCACAGCAGCATCAACCGCTCGCCACACATTTTCTTGATAAATCAGCCGCCCCATCGGCAGTCGCCAGTCGTCATTGACCACGCCATACACCGCCACAAGGTCGGTTTTGGTGGCGTGATGATTGTGCCTTTGGGCTTTGGCAGGTAGCCAATCTGGGCGTGCGACAAGTTTTGGATTAAAGCCAAATTGACGAGCCAGCAGACGAAAATCTGCCGAACGCACTTCGTAAGCCTTAGGTTTTAGGGCAAAGACATTGCCAAGCAAAAACCCTGCCACGCCCAGCACAACAATGATCGGTAGATAAGTTTGAATGTCCATGCAATCCCTATTACATCAAAACCGTTACATCAGAATTTGGCGTTTGCCGTTATTGTCTGGAGCAGAGACGATGCCTCGTTCTTCCATCATATCCACAATGCGGGCGGCTCGGTTATAGCCAATGCTAAATTTACGCTGTAATGCCGAGATGGAGACTTTACGAGTATCTAGCGTGTGCGACACCGCCAAGTCAAAATACTCATCATCAGAGCCAGCCCCTGTATCGCCACTGCCCTCGCCCTCAAAAGTATAACTTTCGGTCAAATCAATATAATCAGGGCTACCACGCTCACGCCAAGCGTCGGTTACACGATTGACCTCATCGTCCTTGACATACGCCCCATGCACACGCTCGGTCTCAATCGCCCCTGGTGCTAAAAACATCATGTCGCCATGACCCAGCATGTTCTCCGCCCCAGACTCTTCAATGATGATACGGCTGTCGGTGGCTGAATTGACACGCAAAGCCACACGCACAGGAATGTTAGACTTAATCAAGCCTGTAACAACTGTCGCCACGGGTCGCTGAGTCGCCAGTATCAAGTGAATGCCTGCTGCACGAGATTTTTGGGCAAGGCGGACAATCGGCTCTTCGGCAGTCTTACCAAGTTGCATGATCATGTCGGCAAATTCGTCCGCCACGACGACGATTTTTGAAAGTGGCTTTTGGCGTGGCACCATGTCGCTGACATGATCGGACGCACTCCATAGCAAATCTGCGATCGGCTCGCCTGCCTCTTCGGCCTCTTTGACTTTTTGGTTGAAGGCGGCGATATTACGCACACGCAGTTTGCTCATCAGTAGATAGCGGCGTTCCATTTCAGCCACGCACCAGTTGAGTGCGGCGGTCGCCTCCGTCATGTCGGTGATGACTGGCGTTAATAGATGCGGAATGTCGCCATAGTTGGCAAGCTCTAGCTGTTTTGGGTCAATTAAGACCAGTCTTAATTCTTCTGGCGTGTATTTAAGTAGCATGGACACCAAAAATGAATTGACCAGCACCGACTTACCAGAGCCTGTCGTACCAGCCACAAGCATGTGCGGGGCTTTGGCAAGGTCGGCAATGACAGGCTTACCGCTGATGTTCGCACCGATGGCGATACTGATGCCTGCATTTGGGTCTTGATAATCTGGCGTATCCAGCAGTTCAAGTAGGCTGACAATTTGCCGTTTTTTATTTGGCACTTCAATGCCAATATAAGGCTTGCCTGCAATCACAGGAATCACACGCAGTGAAGTCATGCTCAGCGAGCGAGCCAAATCCTGAGCCACCTTAATCACACGGCTCGCCTTAATCCCTGCCGCCAAATCCACTTCAAAGCGAGTCACCACAGGACCAACCAATGCCGAGATGACGCTTGCTTTGATGTTAAATTCTTGTAATTTAATCTCCAAAAGCTCGGACAACTGCTCAAGCTCTTGGGGTGTATAAGTAACGACTTTTTCAGGCTTGGGATCCAAAATATCCAATGTCGGCACAGGGCTTAGGCTCATGCGATATTCAAGCGTACTCATGGCGTGCGATTTTGGTCGCGCCGTGCCACTTGCCATGTGATTGGGCAGATGATCCACGCTTGTCGCCTGAGTTGGTAGAGCCTTGGCGTGTGCTGGCGACAGCTTGGGCGAAACTGGCGTTTGAGCTGACTGATAAGCCTGCTCGTCCTGTTCATCTTTTTGCTCATCCGCTTGGTCATGCCATGCTGATACGGCAGGCTTGGTGTCAGACTGCACAACCATATCATCAAGCCGTGCCTGATTGTTATCCACATCAGCCACTGGACGCTCACTACTCATCAACGCTTGCTCTTGTTGCCAAGCGTTCAAGTCCACGCCAGCAAAGGCAGTCGTCTGGGCGTGAGTATCATCAGAGTAAGCGTCATCGGAGTAGGTATCATCAATGCCATCATACCGCACATCCTCGGCTCTCTTGCCTGCCGTTTCATCAGACCATGCCACACCAGCATCACCGACATCGTGCGCCATGTCGTCAGATGGTGTATTTTGCACTGCCCAAGCCGCACCTGCTAAGCCATCGACTTCGTGACTGTCTGTTTTGGCATTATCCAATGCTTGATCGGCAGACCACTCATCTGCCTGCTCTTGTGCCTGCCAAGATTCTTGGTGATGCTCATCAGCTTGTGCGTCGGCGTGTTTTTTGGCAAGCAAATCTTCACGCAAGCCTGAATTGACCAAAAAACTCTCCAGCGTGCCTTCATGATTGTGCGCTTGATAGACAGGCGTTTTTGGCGTGTTTTGGCTGATGATGAGCGCCTCTTCTTCAAGCTCATGATCTGCCTGCTCATCCTCACTTTCTGCCTCATCTGGCGTGTTTTGCTGACGCTTTCGCCACAATGCCGACCAATGAATGTCAAAGGTCAAAGTCGCCACAATCGTGCCGATGACCACCAAAAACCCCACCGACATCGCCACGCCCAAAACGCCCGCCAATGAAGTCATCAGCTCATGCCCCAGCATGCCACCAAATACCGCCGACTCACCCGACCACCATGCGCCAACCTGCGCAAAAATCGCACTCAAACACAGCAACAAAAACCCATAAGCCAACAGCCTAAGCACCCAAAATACTGGCGTTCGCACCCACCACAGGCGCACCAGCTCATGACTTAGCATCACCACAAAAAACCACGCCCCAAGCCCAAAAAATGCTCGCAAAATGTCCGCCGTCCAAGCACCGAGCTGACCGCCGACATTGGTGATGTTCTGATGGCTGCCGACATGCGACCACGCAGGATCGGCAGGATTATAAGAAAATAATGCAATGAACAAAAAAACCAATAACGCCACGCCAATGACGCTAAAAAACAGGCGTTTGACGATGGGCAGCTGACCGAGCATTTGATTGACAGAATCGTTTTGTAAAAGTTTATTCATGAGCGTGATGGGCTGTATTTTAGATTGAACCCTACATTATATAGGATAACGGCTTGATGTCGCAAAGGTTTTCATTAAAGATTTGCAAAAAAAAGATTTGCAAAATTTTGATGAACTAGGGCGGTTTCGGTATGGTTAATTTTATCAAAGATGGAATTTGGCGGAAATTGGCTTGCAATTTTTGGCGCATTTGCCCTATACTAGCCCCATTTACTGTCTTATTTTTTGGAAATCTGCATGACTCATCACAAGCTCATCATTTTAGGTTCAGGACCAGCAGGCTATTCGGCAGCCGTCTATGCCGCTCGTGCCAATCTAGACCCTGTCATCATCACAGGTCTGCAAGTGGGTGGACAGCTGACCACCACCACCGAGATTGACAACTGGCCAGGTGGTCGCCATGGCTTGACAGGTACGGCATTGGTTGAAGAGATGAAAGAACACGCCGAACGCTTTGGCACACAGTTCATCTATGACCACATTGCCAGTGTGGATTTAAATCAGCGTCCATTTGTCCTAAATGGCGACAAAGACAGCTATACCTGCGATGCACTCATCATCGCCACAGGGGCGACCGCTCAATACTTGGGGCTAGAAAGCGAAAGTAAATTCATGGGACAAGGCGTGTCAGCGTGTGCCACTTGTGATGGATTTTTCTATAAAAATCAAAAAGTTGCGGTCATCGGTGGTGGCAATACCGCCGTAGAAGAAGCATTGTATCTGTCCAACATCGCAAGCCATGTAACGCTTGTTCATCGCCGTGATGCCTTGCGTGCTGAAAAAATCATGCAAGACCAGCTGTTTGAAAAGGTCAAAAATGGCAACATTTCTATTGAATGGAATTCAACCGTCAAAGAAGTGGTCGGCGACGAGATGGGCGTCACTGGCGTTGTCATTGAAAATACAGACGGCACGAGCAAACAGCTTGATGTGATGGGTATGTTTGTTGCCATCGGACACACGCCAAATACCGCCATGTTCCAAGGTCAGCTTGCCATGAAAGACGGCTACATCACGGTCAATAGCGGTCTTGATGGCAATGCCACTGCAACGAGTGTCGCTGGCGTGTTTGCTGCAGGCGATGTCGCCGACCACATCTATCGCCAAGCCATCACATCAGCTGGCACAGGCTGTATGGCGGCATTGGACGCTGAGAAGTATTTGGATGGTTTGTAATCCTTAAAACTGACAAAGTAACCATATCGGTCATCAAATCCGCAAAAACCCATTCAATTTGAACCCCACCCCAAAAGTTAGACACCTTTGGGGTGTTTTTATGACCAAATACACAGATGACCTTGAGCTTTCAGTCATTCATCATTACCTTAATGGATATGGCTATGAGCAAACCGCCAAAGTCTTTGGTATGGATGACAAACAAGTAGAGCTTTGGGTGAAGCTCTATCAAGCCCATGGCATTGATGGTATTCGTACAAGAACAAGCAAAACTGTTTATTCATCAGAATTTAAGCACCATGCCGTATTACAGATATTGGCAGGTAAATCCATCAGACAACTTGCCATAGAGCTTAACATTTCAAACCCTGCTTTATTATCAAGCTGGTTAAAAGCATATCAAAATCATGGTACATGGGACTTAACTCCAAACCCAAAGGCAAAAACCCCATGCATAAAACCAATCAAGCACGCTTTAGTTCTAAACCTGATGATAAAAAGATCCAAGCTGAACTGATTGCTGAATTACAGTACTTACGCATGGAGAATGATGTCTTAAAAAAGTTAAAATCCTTGGAGCGTCAGCAAGCAAAAAACAACGCCTTGCAAACAAAATAACCGTGATTGACGAACTAAGGCACATGCATCCATTAAAACACTTGTTGGTTTATCTTAGTGTTGCCAAAGCAACCTTTTATTATCATCTTAAGCGGTTAAAACAAGCAGACAAACATCAAGCCATCAAGGCAGATATGGTTATCGTAGAATCACCCTTGCCTTAAAGCAATTAGGCTTTGTCATTAACCATAAAAAAGCACAACGCTTGATGCAGCAAATGGGACTAAAAGAGTGATTCGTCGCAAACGCAGATTTAGTACTGACAAGGGCAAAATAGGCAATATTGCTCACAATGTGCTTAAGCGTGATTTTAAAACAGACAAGCCCAATCAAAAATGGGCAACAGACATTCCTGAGTTTAAGATGGTAGATACATAAGGCAATACAAAAAAACTGTACTTATCACCCATCATAGACTTGTTTAATGCAGAGATTGTCAGTTATTGCCTAAAAGACAGACCGGTTTATCCACTGGTTGATGAAATGTTAAAAGATGCTTTGACCAAGCTTAAAGCAGATGAAGCACCAATATTGCATTCAGATCAAGGCTGGCATTATCAAATGCAAAGCTATCAACAAACCTTAAAAGATAATAACATCATTCAAAGCATGTCAAGAAAAGGAAATTGCTTGGACAATGCAGTGATAGAAAGCTTTTTTGGGACATTAAAAGGAGAGATATTCTTTCATGATAAACATCAAAAAAGATTTACTTCCATTGACAAGCTTAAACAAGTGATTGATGAATACATACACTACTACAATCATGATAGAATAAAGAGCAAATTAAAAGGACTAAGTCCTGTACAATACAGACACTTAGTCCTTGGTTCAACCGCTTGACCCAAACTTAAACCCAACCCAACCTTTTAATCTTAACTTTGTCTAAGAATTGGGGGTCGGTTCATTGGCACGCTCATGAGACCATCACAAATCATTCAATCCAAACGCAATGAAATTTACGCCATCGCCAAGCAGTTTTCCATTGATGAATTAAAAGTTTTTGGCTCGGTGGCAAATGGCACGGATACACCAACAAGCGATTTGGATTTGCTCATCACACCCCATGACAAGACCACCTTATTTGATTTATGTGGTTTAAAAATGGAGCTTGAAGAATTGTTGGGCATCTCCATTGACATTGTAACGCCTAGAAATCTGCCTTTTCAAGACGCACTACAAACAGCCAAACCACTATAAGTGGTCGTAGGTTGGGCTGAGTGAAAAAAACCCAATAAATTCAATAATTTACCAAGAAATGTTGGGTTACGCTCAGCTCTCCAACCGACATCGGCAAGCATATAAATCGGTCAGATGTATTGTAAAAAATAGCTTTAATACCACACCACATGAACCCACTTAACCTAACCGACCTGCACGCCATCGCCGACCGCTCTGCTTTTGATTTTGGCTCGGTCATTGAACTTGCCGATGAAGACGGATTTATCGGCGCTGGGGCGGATTTATCCACCGCCACCTTGCTCAACGCCTATCGCACAGGCGTGTTTCCTTGGTTTAGTGCTGGCGATCCGATTTGTTGGTGGTGTCCGCCCATTCGCTGTGTCATCAATCCAAACGACTTTCGCCCTGCCAAATCACTGATTCGCACCGCCAAAAAATCAAACTGGCAAATCAGCACCAATTTGGCATTTGATGAAGTCATGCGAGCGTGTGCCGAACCTAGAGCCTATACCGATGAGACTTGGATTGTTGATGAGATGATTGACGCTTATACACGCCTGCATGAGCTTGGCGTGGCGTTTAGCGTAGAAGTGTGGGCAGACACACCCAAAGACAGCGAGCTGCTGGGCGGACTGTATGGCTTACAGCTCGGCTCGCTGGTATGTGGCGAGAGCATGTTTCACAGACGCACGGACGCCTCAAAAATCGCTTTTTGGGCGATGACAGCATTGGCAAAACACGCAGGCGTTCAGCTGATAGATTGTCAATTAGAAAATCCGCACCTGATGAGCCTTGGGGCAAGCCTACTTCCAAAAGACGATTTTCTTGCCCAAATTCACACCCTAAATCGCACCGACACACCGCACATTCACGGACGAATGGCAGTGCAAGACTTGGCTTTGTGATGGTTTTTGATACCAGCCCATTGATACCGCCGAGTCAAAAACTCCACCAAAATCATCAGGGCGAAAGATTTTTCGCCCCTACTTGATGAAAATTTTGCATCATTTTTTAGATTTTAATCCCTTTTGCCACCCCATCACCAATCCATGCCCACCGCTTCACTGCACGCATAGGCACTTGCCCACGCCCACATGAAGTTAAAACCGCCCAAATGCCCTGCCACATCCAGCACTTCTCCAATAAAATACAGACCAGAACAGCATTTGCTCTCCATCGTCTTACCTTTGATTTCATCGGTATTGACACCGCCACGAGTCACTTCCGCCACCCGATAGCCTTCCGTGCCAGACGGCTTGATTTGCCATGCGTTAATGAGTCGTCCGATGTCTTTAAGCTGTTTATCCTTGATGTTGGCAAGCTCCAATTCCGCCACAGCTTGCCAAAACAACTCTTGCAATGCCATCAGTAGTTTCTTTGGAAAATATGGCGACAGCACCGTACGAATCAGCTGTTTGGGGTGTGATTTTTTGGCAGTCACGAGCAATGTCGCCACATCATGCGTGGGCAATAAATTCACGCCAATCGTCTCGCCCAACTGCCAATAATTAGACAACTGCAACATCGCAGGCCCTGATAGCCCACGATGCGTAAATAACATTGGCAAGGCAAAGCTCGCCTTATCATTAAAAGCAATCACATCAAGGCTAACCCCTGCCAACTGCCGTGCCAACTCGCCCACCTTATCAGTAAAAGTAAAAGGCACTAAGGACGCTTCGGTCGGCACGATGGTATGCCCAAATTGTGTGGCGACTTGGTAGCCAAAGCCACTCGCCCCCAAAGTCGGAATGGAAAGCCCGCCTGTGGCAATAATCAAATGACGGCACCCCAAGCGATACGGCTTGGCATTTTTTGGACAAACGGACAACACAAAACGATCTGCCTGCTCGTCTTTGACCACGCCATCAATGCTGGTATTTAGCCGAATCTCCACGCCTGCGTCCGCACATTCGTCCAGTAGCATGTTTAAAATGTCTTTCGACGATTCATCACAAAACAGCTCGCCATGCGACTTTTCATGGTAAGCAATGCCGTGCTTTTGCACCAGTTTAATAAAATCTTCGCTACCGTAACGACTTAGGGCAGACTTGACAAAATGGCGATTTTGACCGACAAATTCGTTCGGTGTGATGTGCAAATTGACAAAATTACAACGACCACCGCCTGACATTAGGATTTTTTTGCCCGCTTTATTGGCATGGTCCAGCACTAATACCTGCTTGCCGTACAAAGCGGTATGAAATGCACAAAACAGCCCAGACGCCCCAGCACCAATGATGATGGCATCAAACTCTTGCGATGACAATGACACATCACTCATCGGCTTTCTCAATCAAATGCTGATATTTGGCGTCATAGTCGGCTTTTTGCATGCGGTAGATTTCAAACACGCACAGCTCATCACAGCCGTTATCACAGCATTCGTAGTCTTCTGGTGGCTCTGGCGGCGGGGGAATTTGGGTAATGTCGGTCATGATGGTCTTATGATTTGGGATAAATTGGATATGGTTGTCGGTTGGGGTAATTAAAAAACATAACAAATTCAATGGCTTACAAAATACTTAGGCTGGGCTTAGCTCGCCAAGCCCACACAAGCTGTATGACTTTATCAATTCGGTGGGTGTAAATCAGCACGAACGGACAGTTTTGTGCATTTTTTGTAGCAATGACTTGTATTTATTTTGGCATTTATTATAATTGAATTGGTCAAAAATTACACGCTTTTGCTGAGCAATAGGACAATATGATGAACGCACTCAAAAAATCACTGATGGTCGCCGCTTTGAGCGCAAGCACCGTCGTCGCCGTGACGGGCTGTTCTAGCACTACCGATGCAGGTGCGGTGGGCGCTGACCGCAAACAGCTCATGCTTGTTTCTAGCGATCAAGTGATGCAGCTGTCCAGTCAGGCATATCAGCAGACCATCGCCCAAGCTCGGGCGCAAGGCAAACTTGACACCAACAGAGCCCAAGTCGCTCGCCTAAAATCCATCGCCAACAACCTGATTCCGCACACGGCTGTCTATCGCCCTGATGCGACAAGTTGGAACTGGCAAGTACACGCCATCACCGCCAACGACATCAATGCCTATGTCATGCCTGGTGGCAAAATCGTCTTTTATAGTGGCATCATCGAACGCCTAAAACTCACCGATGCCGAGATTGCCGCCATCATGGGGCACGAGATGGCACACGCCCTGCGTGAGCACAGCCGTGAAAAAATGAGCCGCAGCGTGGCAACTTCTGGCGTGCTTTCCATCGCCACCGCCGCACTAGGCTTATCATCAGGTCAGCAGGAATTGGCAGGCATCGCCAGTCAATTAGGTCTAAACCTACCACACTCACGCACCCAAGAAGCCGAAGCGGACAGAATCGGGCTTGAACTCATGGCTCGCGCTGGCTACGACCCAAATGCCGCCATCACGCTTTGGCAAAAAATGCAAGCAGCAGGCGGTGGCAGCGCCCCTCAGTTTTTAAGCACTCACCCAAGCAGCAGTAGCCGCATCGCCGCCATGCAAGCGCTTATCCCAACAGTCATGCCGCTGTACCAAGCCTCAAATAAGCGCTAAGCTGGGTTTGAAAAGTTTTAGGAAATGCGATGAACACACCCACCGCCGACGCCATCATGACAGCCATGCAAAGCTTGGATCCTACGCATTTGTCGTTGGACAATGAAAGCCATAAACACGCAGGTTATTTTGAAGGTAAAGAAAGCCATTTTAAACTGGTGGTCGTAAGCCAAGCTTTCACCACCAAAAGACTGGTGGCACGCCATCAGATGATCTACGCCTTGGCGCAGCCTTTGATGACGGCAAATGGCGGTACGGTTCATGCGCTCGCCATTCATGCCTACACGCCTGATGAGTGGGCGGCACAGTCACAAGCGCCAGACAGCCCAAACTGCGCCGGTCAAAACAAAGCCTAGCCTGATAGGAGCGACCGCCAAACATGATGGTCATCATGCGAGCAGTCGTCATGGCTCAGCCCTGATTCGACTCTGATTTGATTAGCCATTTTTATCGTTTCTTCTTATTATTTTTATCGTTTCTTCTTTATTATTGTTTTATTGATTTTATCATTATTGATGATTTTATAATGAACAATTTTACAATCATTTTTTTCCTCAACCACACAGAGATACTCATGAAAAAAATCCTTTCTCTTGGTGCAATTTTTGCTCTTACCCTGACAGGCTGTGCCACCACAGGCAACATCACCCCACAGTACATCAACCCAAACGACTACGCCACTTATGACTGCTCATTTTTGCAAAGTGAAGTGGCGCGCATCACCAAGCTTGCCGAAAAGACCCAAAACGAGCAGACACCTTTGTCAGCGACAGGCATTGGCATTGGCATCGCAGGTGGTCGTCATGGCATCTATCCAAATATCAGCTTTGGCGTGGGCTCTGGCAGCTCAGCCCGTGCCAACCGCACCAACAAGCTGGCTCGCCTCTACGGAGAGCATGATGCGATGATCATCGCCGCTCGCCAAAAAGGCTGTGCTTTCGCCCAAAATGTCAGCATCTATGGCGAAAAATAACACAAAAAATTTTGACAACTGCGTCAAAATCCCCCAAAATAAGCCGTCTTTTGATGGCTTATTTTTTTTATTTTTTGTATTGAGCTTACAATGTTCATTTTTCCAGCTTGGATAAACACCCTAAAACAGCAGCCCAAACTCATCACCAACGACCTAAGCGCAGGCTTGATGATGGCGGTATTGGTCATTCCTCAAAGCCTAGGCTATGCAGCACTGGCAGGTCTGCCGCCCATCATGGGGCTGTACGCCTCCATCGTGCCGACTTTGGTGTATGCCTACATCGGATCTAGCAGCGTGAGCGCCTTAGGTCCTGTGGCGGTGACCGCCATCATGACCGCCAGCGCCTTATCCGACTATGCCACAGGCAGCATTCAGTACATCTCACTGTCCATTACGCTTGCGCTCATGGTCGGGGTGATTTTGTGCTTATCCAGCGTACTAAGGCTTGGCTGGATCATGCAGTTTGTCAGTCGGGGGGTGTCCAGCGGCTTTGTCAGCGCAGCAGCTGTGATGATCATCATCTCTCAGCTCAAAAATCTCATCGGCGCACCCATCACTGGTGGCAGTCTCACCGACATCATCAAAAACCTCTCTCACGGCGGCTTTTATATCCACACAAGCACCGCCATGCTCGGGCTTGGCGCTTTTGCCATCTTACTTGCAAATCGCTACATCAAGTCTTTGTGGTCGTGGCTGCCCAAGTCGAGTGCCGATTTTGCCAAGCGTCTGGTCGTCATCGTCATCACGGTCATCGCCATCATCTTGGCAAATCATCTTAATTGGCAAGCGCTTGGCATTCGTCTGCTCGAACCTTTGCCCACAGGGTTTCCAAGCCTAAGCCTGCACCTGCCCTCCATCAGCACGATCATCGCCATGCTACCATCGGCACTGCTCATCGCACTCATCGCTTTTATTTCAAGCTCAGCCGTGGCGAGCAACTATGCACGCACCCATAAAGAGCCGTTTGACAACAACAAAGAGCTTTTAGGCTTAGGCTTTGCCAACATCGCCAGCAGCATGTCTGGCAGCTTTGCGGTCACAGGCGGTATCTCTCGCACCAGCCTAAACATCGGACTTGGCGCAAAGACCCCTTTTGCATCCGTGGTGTGTGCACTGGGCATTTTACTCATCTTGCTGTTTTTTGGTCAGTATTTGACAGGCCTGCCCTATGCGGTGCTATCCGCCATCATCGTCATCTCAGCGGTGCAGATGGTGGATACCGACACCCTAAAAAGCGCCATCAAACACGATACTGCCGATGCATGGTGCTGGGGCATCAGCTTTGCCGTGGCGATCGGCTTTGGGCTTAATGTCGGTCTGATCGCTGGCATCTTAGCAAGCTTTGCACTCATGGTGTACCGCTCACACCGTGTGAACATCGCCACCATCGGACAGATTGGCGACAGTGGTCACTTTCGTGACATCACCCGCCACAAGGCGACCACTTTTGACAGCCTACTCATGCTGCGTATCGATGAGAGCCTGTATTTTGGCAACGCCACGACCATCCACGACACCCTGCGTCGTCGCTACTATGAACACCCAAATGCTCGTGAAATCATTCTCATCATGACGGCCGTCAACCACCTTGATCTTACCGCCCAAGAAATGCTCATCGATTTCAACCAAGAAGTCAAATCCCAAGGCAAGCGTCTGCACCTGACCGAAGTCAAAGGACCCATCATGGACATCTTAAAAGACGGCGAACTGCTCAACCAGCTGACAGGCGAAGTGTTTTTAAGCACCAAGCAAGCGGTGGATAAGCTCAAATATCAAGGTGGCGACTGGTGTGGTCTGTGATGGGCATGGCGGATTGCTTGGCATAAATTATTCCTAATTTTGAAAATTTTTTAAAATTTTTCATATTTTGGAATATGCTTATGTAGATGTCGTGGGTTGGGTTGAGCAAAGCGAAACCAAACAAATTCAATAACTTACGCTAAAAATGGTGGGCATCGCCCATCCTACACGACTGTGATGGGTATGGTGAAATGCTTGGCAAAACTTATTCCTATTTGTGCAAATTTTTTAAATTTTTTCATATTTTGGAATATGCTTATGCAGCAATCAGCATTGAAGTGCCGATAAAATTTCGCTAAGATAATGGGACAAAATCAACTTGTCCCATTATTTTTTTACGATCAAAATTAGGAAAAATCATGAATACAAACGCCATCACACTCTACAAACAAATCTACCCACACCAATGCCAAACCCTATCAAATCTAGGCTTTAAAAGCCTGATTAACCTGCGTTTTGATGACGAATGCGACAACCAGCCCACCGCAGACGCCATCAACCAAAGCGCCAGCAAAACAGGACTTGAATATCGCCACCTGCCTGTTGATGGCGACAGTCTGCACCTAGATGTGGTAGAAAAATTCGCCAAACTGCTGCGTGAATTACCAAGCCCTGTGATGGTGTTTTGCGGTACAGGCAATCGTGCCAAACGCCTATATCAAAGTGCGGTGGTTAGCGGTTTGATTTGATGATAAAATATCAACCATGGATTAATCATGTTAAAAGACAGCAAGCCAACATCACAGCAAGGTGGTTTTGGTAGATGGAGAATTTAAGGTAGATTTTAAGGCGTGATGATATGGGTAAATTTTTTGGAGATTAGTATCTACTCTGGGTGCTGTTTTGGGTCGGTCAAGGTATAACGAATGCAAAATAAGCCACTATCAACATAGTGGCTTATTTTTTATCAACATTGGTTACAATGCAACTTTTAATATTTTTGCGCAGTGCCATTTTTCCTTTGATTAGCATGATAGGTTGTCCATAGACCATCAATATGCTCAAATAAATCATCAGAAATTGGCTGATGCATCGCGTCTAGGATAAAATCTACGCCTTCACGCCGAGCAAGTTTGGCGGCTGGTACAAAATCAGCATCGCCAGCGATAAGGACAATGCGACTGGCTTGCATCTTTAAGCTGACAGTGGCGATATCTACGCCAATTCGCATGTCTACACCTTTTTGTGTAACATTGAGAGAAAAGTCGTCGTCCTTGAGTGTCTGCCATTGTTTCTTGCCTTTTAAAAGTGCTTTTTGAACTTCTGGCTTTAATTTCCAATCGCTACCATAGTCCGCCAAGCGTCCGAGCCGCAGAGCGAATTTGCGTTTTTTAATCAGCTCTTTATGTAGCTCTTTGCGAAAAATCGCTTCATCTGATTTGGATAAATCTAAGGCTTTACCGCTGACGGGTCGATGCATTTTCTTTTCAAGGGGTGGGCAATCATAAAAGAAAACACGATATAAATCGTCTGTTTCTTTGCTTTGGTTACGTAGTTTTAGGTGTTCCAATGCCATGCCCATGGCAATATCCGCCATCTTTTTGGCGTTGTAGTGGTCAGCATCGGATAGATAATGGCGTAAGCGTTTAACAAAAAACGCACCGTCAATAAATACAGCAGTCGTCATCTTTTTTTTCCCAAAAAATAAAAAAGCCCAAAGGCTTGGCACTTTGAATATGTACATCAAAGGCGTACTGCTAAGGGCTAGATGTCTGTTATTATAGAGGCATCTATATTTTTTGTCAAGCTTGTAACACACAATCTACTATTGAGAATCAAAGTCTATTATCAAATAAAAATTGGTTACAATGCAACTTCTTAACCTGGACTCAGACCCAGGTCGTTATCGACATCTCTTGAACGCTCAATATCCGCCCAAGCTTTGTTTCTTTCTTGTAGGTTTTGCTCTGGAGTAGGTACATAAACTTTATCTAAACCTTCTCGATACAATCCTAGCTGGTAATTAACCGCCGCCAATTTGTCGTTGATGTGCTGTTTGATGTTTGATATACCATTTAACAAATCATTTACTCGCTCTGCGTCTGTCCCAAAAAAGTACCGAGACACCTCTCTAACAGCATCTGTGGTGTTATTAACGGGCATTTTTGCAGGCGAGCTGGCATCAAAACGGCACTTCACTTTCCCAATTCATCCACACGCCGTGCGTTGGGTGTTTTAGGCGCAGCTTATGGGCGTGCAAATTTAGCCGTGGAGCAAGCTGCAGTGCCACGCCTTCGGCATAAATCGGATCGCCAATCATCACATGACCGATATGCACCATATGCACTCGCAGCTGATGACTGCGCCCTGTAATGGGTTTTAGGGCGACACGAGTGACAGGGTGTGATTTGCCCGCATGATCGCACCTAAGCTCATGGTGTAGCACTTCATAATGCGTCAAGGCTCGCTTATTCCAATCCATATCCACGATGTGTCGTGGCTTGGTGGCAGGTTCATAACGCACAGGCACATCAATCACGCCTTTTTTGTCGTCAAGAGCGATCGTCCCTACCACCACCGCCTGATATTCTTTGGACGGAATGCGTTCAATGAACTGCTTAGAAATGTGCGTCTGAGCGTGTTCATTTTTGGCAAAAATAATCAAACCCGATGTGTCCATATCCAACCGATGAATGAGCTTGATGTTTGGATATACTTTTAATAGCCGAGATTGTAGGCTCACCTTAAGTGTGCGTCCATCAACGCTAAGCAGTCCTGCTGGCTTATCGCCCACCCAAATGTCATCGTCTTCATAGACGGTGATGGCTTTGATGAATTGCTCAAAAAATGCAGAATCTCTCGCCAATTCTTCGGCGTTCATTTGTGCAATTTTGTCTTCAGACAGGCGGTCGTGACGGCTGGTTTGATTCATAGGATTTTTAAAAGTGAAATGTTTGGTGTAATTAATCTGGATTATTGACAAATTTAATGGCATAAAATCTGTCTTTTTGACAAAATTTTGCTATTATAGCACATCTGACTTGGCATTTTTCACGCTCATTGCTTAGGATTTGTCGGCACGCCCCGAGCGGTGTCACTTGCCTGATGCATCAGCCGTGGCGAGAGTAAGCCAAGCTTCATTTACCTTGGCATTTTTGAGAATATTCCTTGTCAATCTCACCCAATCATCTTGAAAAATCATCCGCCAAGTCCCATAATTTAAAACACACAAACCAACCAAAAGGCAGAAAATTATGTCACTAATCAACACCACCGACGCAACCTTTGAACAAGATGTCCTACAATCTGATAAGCCTGTGCTTGTGGACTTTTGGGCAGCTTGGTGCGGTCCTTGCAAAGCCATCGCTCCAACCCTAGAAGAGCTGGCGGCAGACTATGAAGGTCGTGCCAACATCGTCAAAATAAATGTCGATGACAACCCTGAGACCGCTGCACGCTTTGGCATTCGTAGCATTCCGACGCTGTTTGTCTTTAAAAATGGCGAAAAAGTGGACACCATCGTCGGCAGCCGTCCGAAGTCAGAATTTGCCGAGCTTTTGGACAAGCACCTATAAGATTTGCTTGTTTACAAAAAAAGACTTGTTTTTTGCAAGTCTTTTTGTTTTTTGCTTGATTTTACACCCAAAAACTCGTATCATTACGCACCGTTGCATCCTTTGTTCAATTCGCAACACATCTTTTCCAAATTCTTTTCCACAATCTGTCTGCGCAAGTCGCCGATAGCTTTCTCATGACCAATCTTTGCAAGACCTATCCATGAATCTGACCGAACTCAAAAGAAAGTCCGTTGCCGAGCTACTTTATATCGCCGAGCAAATGGGGCTTGAAAACATGGCACGCAGCCGCAAGCAAGACATCATTTTCGCCATCTTAAAAACGCACGCACGCAATGGCGAACCCATTTATGGCGATGGCGTTTTAGAAATCCTGCCTGACGGCTTTGGTTTTTTGCGTTCATCGGAAGGTTCGTATTTGGCAGGTCCTGACGACATCTATGTCAGCCCAAGCCAAATCCGCCGTTTTAACCTACAAACTGGCGACTCCATCGCAGGGCAAATCCGCCCACCCAAAGAACAAGAGCGATATTTTGCCCTGTTAAAGGTCAGCGAAATCAACTTTGACACGCCAGACCGCTCACGCCATAAGCTGATTTTTGAAAACCTAACACCACTTTTCCCAACCCAGCAGCTTATCCTAGAACAAGGTAACGGCACGACCGAAGACTTGACGGGGCGTGTGATTGACCTTATCGCACCGATTGGTAAGGGTCAGCGCTCCATCATCGTCGCTCCTCCAAAAGCAGGTAAAACCGTCCTACTACAAAACATCGCCCAAGCCATCGCCAAAAACCACCCTGAATGCCATCTGATCGTTCTACTTATTGACGAACGCCCAGAAGAAGTGACCGAAATGCAGCGTACGGTGCGTGGCGAAGTGGTGGCATCCACCTTTGATGAACCGCCGCAGCGCCACATTCAAGTCGCCGAGATGGTCATCGAAAAAGCCAAACGCCTTGTGGAGCATAAACAAGATGTGGTGATTTTGCTAGACAGCATCACCCGCCTTGCCCGTGCGTACAACACTGTGATTCCATCAAGCGGTAAAGTTTTGACAGGCGGTGTCGATGCCAATGCACTTGAGCGTCCAAAACGCTTTTTTGGTGCGGCACGAAATGTCGAAGAAGGTGGCAGCCTGACCATCATCTCAACCGCCCTGATTGACACAGGCTCGAAGATGGACAGCGTGATTTTTGAAGAATTTAAAGGCACAGGCAACCAAGAAATCACCTTAGAGCGAGACCTTGCCGAGCGCCGTATTTTCCCTGCGATCAACATCAAAAAATCATCCACTCGCCGTGAAGAGCGCCTGCTCGATGAAGAGACTTTAAGAAGAGTGTGGGTACTTCGTAAACTGCTACAACCGATGGATGATTCACAAGCGACCGAATTTTTGCTTGACCGCCTAAAAGACTCAAAAACCAACGACGAGTTTTTTAGCAACATGACCAAAAAAGCGACCAACTAAGCCATTTGGAACCAAGTGCAAACTTGCAAATCATCGCCATGTGTGATAGCATGGGATGGTTTGCTGATAAAGATTTTGAGCATTAAGCCAAGCAAACCATGCATCAACGGGTATTAAATAAGTATTAAAATCGCTCTTTTGAGTGCGATTAGCAAGTCAAAAGCCGAATCAGCGTCATGCTGAATAAAAAGACAAAATTCTGAAATATTTTGTTACAATTTTTTATTAAAATTTGATAAATTTACCTTTTCATTTAGCAAATTTTAGGTATAATGCGCTTGCAGTAAAGTATGATAAGGATTTTGTCTAAAGGTAGGGCAACAAATGCACTTGCCTAGATTTTCTAATTCTGACATACGATTGCTAACCTACTATCCTATGGAGATTTACCATGAAAACTAAACTAGTTCTATCTGCTCTTATCGCTTCTGTAGCACTAACTGCTTGCTCAAAGCCAGAAGAAAAAGCTGCTGACGCTGCTGCAAACGCTAACGCTGCTGCTGTTGAAGCTAAACAAGAAGCTGCTACTGCTCCTGCTGACGCTGCTGCTCAAGAAGCTGCTGCTACTGCTGAAGCCGCTGCTGCTACTGCTGAAACTGCTGCTGCAAACGCACAAGCTACTACTGGCGCTACTGCTGAAGCCGCTGCTGATGCTGCACAAAACGCAGAAGCTGCTGCTGAAGAAGCTGCTGATGCTGCTAAAGACGCTGCTGCTGGTGCAAACACTGCAACTGCTACTGCGACCGCACCTGCTGCTGACGCTACCACTACTACCACTACTACTGTTGTTACTGAAGAGAAAAAATAATCTCTACTCAGACAATAGTACCTTTGGTACAAAAAAGAGCTCTTATTTGGGCTCTTTTTTTTGTTGGTGGTTTAGACTTTGCTTACAAAGCTTATAAATTGCAAAATCCAGCAGATTTAAATGACGCCTGACAGTGAGCAGGCTTGCTCTGTAGACATTTAAAAAGCGCCTTATCTTAAAGGCGCTTTTTATTATTGATTTGGCTGACCGTCATCATCGACAGACTCGATGATTTCCCCCTCGATGATCTCACCACCTGTCTGCTCAGCATTCGCAGGTGCAGCCTCACCTTCGATGGGCTCTAGCACCACAGGGTCTTGGGTGGTGGCAGCATCATTGATGGCGGTATTTGGGTCGGCAGGCTCTGCTGACATCGGCACAGTCTCAGGCTCAGTGATTGTAGGCTCAGCAGGCGCCTCTTTCTTTGAGCAGGCAGCTGTCATGACAGCAAATGCCATCAGTAGGTATAAAGGCTTTTTCATCATTTCATCCATTGGGATATGTTGTTATTACATAGTATAGCACAAAACACCAGAAAAAATAGACAGATTTTCATCTGTCTATTTTGATTGCATTTAGCTGATTTTGCCGTGGCACTGCTTGTATTTCAGCCCTGAGCCACAAGGGCATGGCGCATTGCGATTGATGTTCTGTGGAATCACCACCTCATCATCTGCCCTACGCTCAACTTGTCCAGCACTTGCGGCAGCACCCAAGGTCAGGCTGATGTTCTGACTTGGTACCGAACGACGCTCTGCTTGCGCCTCCATTTCTGCCAAATCATGATGTTCAAATTGCATGCGCATGGATTCCACTTGACGGCGACGCTCCTCTTCAAGCGCTGCAAGCTCCTCTGGCGTCGGCACATGCACTCGTGCCAAGTCCTGTACGATGTCGGACTTGACGGCGCCAAGCATGGACACAAACAGCTCAAACGACTCACGCTTATATTCCTGCTCAGGGTTTTTCTGTGCATAGCTGCGCAAATGGATGCCCTTTCTTAGCTGATCCATCTGGGTCAGATGCTCTTTCCAGTGGCGATCAAGGCTTTGTAGCATGAAATGACGCTCAAGCGATGCGGCACTTTCCTCACCCATCTGTGCCCGTCTGTCTTCATAGCGCGCGATGGCAGTATCAATGATCTTGGCACGCAAGCCCTCCTCGTCCAGACGGCGGTCGGCATCTAGCCAGTCGTTGATCGGCATATAAAAACGGAACGCCTCTTCAATCTCATCTTCAAGACCATCAATATTCCACTGATCATCTACCGATCCAGGCGGTACAAACTGACTGATCAGCACATTATACACCTCATGGTGCATTTGCTTGATTGATTCTTGCAAATCAGCCTGCCCCAAAAGATCATCACGCTGAGCATAGATGACCTTACGCTGGTCGTTCGCCACATCGTCATATTTGAGCAGGTTTTTGCGTGCGTCAAAATCTCGAGCCTCGACCTTGCCTTGGGCGTTTTCAATAGAGCGAGAGACCATCTTATGCTCAATCGCCTCATCTTCTTTAAGCCCCATCGCACGGAACATGTTCGTCACACGGTCGCCTGCAAAGATGCGCATCAGATCATCTTCCAAAGATAAGAAAAATCTCGATTGCCCTGGGTCGCCTTGTCGCCCTGCTCGCCCACGCAGCTGGTTGTCAATACGGCGAGACTCATGGCGCTCTGAGCCGATGATGTGCAAGCCACCCGCCTGCTTGACCGCCTCGTTACGAGCTTGCCACTCAGCTTGCAAGGCTGCCTTTTGTTCTTCTGTCAATTCATGCAGATTTTCCACTTGGGCTTGCCAATTACCTCCCAAAATGATGTCCGTACCACGACCTGCCATGTTGGTGGCGATGGTGACTGCCTTTGGGCGACCTGCCTGAGCGATGATCTCGGCTTCTCGTTCGTGCTGTTTGGCGTTTAGCACATTGTGGCTGATGCCTTCTTGGTCAAGCAAATACGACAGCTCCTCACTCGCCTCAATCGTCGCCGTACCGACAAGCACAGGCGCACCTTTGGCGGTGATTTGTTTGATTTCACGGATGATGCCTTGATATTTGCCCAATTTGGTCAAGAAAATCTGGTCATCCATGTCAATACGAGCGATCGGACGGTGCGTTGGAATGATGACCACTTCAAGCTCATAAGTGGATTTAAATTCTGCCGCCTCAGTGTCAGCCGTACCTGTCATGCCAGACAGCTTGTCATACAGACGGAAATAGTTTTGGAAAGTGGTGGTCGCCATCGTTTGGTTTTCAGCTTGGATTTCCACACCTTCTTTTGCCTCGACCGCTTGGTGCAGACCTTCCGACCAGCGGCGACCCGGCATGGTACGCCCTGTGTTTTCATCAACGATAACCACCTCGCCATCTTGAACGATGTAATGAATGTTTTTGACAAAAATATGATGCGCACGAATCGCCGCTTGCACATGGGCAAGTAGTGGCAGACGAGCTGGACTGTACAGGCTTTCGTTTTCGCCAAGCTGTCCCACCTCTACCAAAAATCCTTCAATTTTCTCGTAGCCTTTCTCGCTGATTTCAATGGCGCGGTTTTTCTCATCAATCCAAAAATCACCATCTTTATTGTCTTTATTCAGCTCTTCATCTTCTGAGCGAGTCAGGCGTGGCACGATGTTATTGATCAGCGCATACAGCTCGGCTGAGTCCTCAGCTTGCCCCGAGATGATGAGTGGCGTACGAGCCTCGTCAATCAAAATACTGTCAATCTCGTCAATGATGCAGTAGTTGAGCGGACGCTGTTTTTTCTCCGACAGGCTAAAGACCATGTTGTCTCGCAGATAGTCAAAGCCGTACTCGTTATTCGTGCCATAAGTGATGTCGGCACGATACGCCTCAAACTTCTCTTGTGGGGGCTGTTGGCTATAAATCACGCCCACCGTCAGCCCCAAAAAGCCAAACAACGGACGGTTGAGCTCAGCATCACGCCCTGCCAGATAGTCATTGACTGTAACGACATGCACACCCTTACCACTGATGGCATTCAGATAGATGGCAAGGGTCGCCATGAGCGTCTTACCCTCGCCTGTTTTCATCTCGGCAATCTTGCCCTCGTGTAGGGTCATACCGCCAATGAGCTGAACATCATAATGTCTCATGCCATTGACACGAATGGACGCCTCACGACACACCGCAAAGGCCTCAGGCAAAATACTGTCCAAGCTCTCGCCCTGCTCGTAGCGGTTTTTAAACTCAAAGGTTTTTTGACGCAGTTCTTCATCGGTCAGCGTCTGAATGGTCGGCTCGTAGGCGTTGATTTTCGCCACGACCTTACGCATACGCTTGAGTTCTCGTTCGTTTTTTGTGCCAATGACACTGCCGATAATTTTACTTAACATGGTTGTTCCCAAATTGCCGACTGGCAAAGATTTTTGATAATTTAGGTTAAATGGTTGTGAATTGGGAAAAATCAAGGGATTTTGTGGGGATTTTTACCAAAAAAGGTTTGCATTGTTCGTAACTGAATTCTTGATGATGTCATATAAAACCTAATTGCGTCTTCATTGGGGGATTTTTGTAAAAATTATTGGAAATCATTGAATTGTCTATGTATTTTTTACTGTCCGTCCAATAATATTCGCCGTGTAAAAGCATAAAAAATCCCAAATGCAAAACGCTTAATGCTGCAATCATCGTTGCTATTTTAAAATGGCGTTTTGTAATGTTTTTAACTCTTATCAACAGCAGTAAAGTTAAGGGGGCATAAATCAAAAACACCGCACCAATATTGATGAGCAAATTTTTAACAAACACATACTCTGCCAAACTTTCAACCACCAAAACCCACGGCTTGATAAGATAAAATATTGCAAAGTCACAATATACATCTATTTTTGAAACGGACAATACTGTTGTGATTGAAAATAATAACGACAAAAGTAGCTTTTTAAATAGCAACATCACTTAAAATTATGATTGAATTGGTGCACCATATACCCTGACACACCAATTCGGTTAATGATTATTTAAGTTCAGCAAACGCCTTATCTGCACAGTCAATCGTCTTATCCAAATCTTCATAAGTGTGAGCGGACGACATAAATGACGCCTCAAACGCAGATGGGGCAAGATATACGCCTTGTTTGAGCATGGCATGGAAAAACTGGTTGAAGCGTGCGGTGTCAGCATTTGCCACATCGCCAAAATTCCTCGGCAAAGTCTCGCTAAAGAACAAACCAAACATACCGCCCACAAAGCACGCACTAAAAGCAATGCCGTGTTTTTGGGCTTTTTCGGTCAAGCCATTCACCAAATATTCGGTTTTGTCAGTTAATTCTTTGTAAAAATCAGGCTTGGTTAATTCTTCGAACATCGCCTTACCCGCTCGCATGGCTAGGGGGTTGCCAGAGAGTGTCCCTGCTTGGTACACACCGCCCAAAGGAGCGATACATTCCATAATCTCACGCTTACCGCCAAATGCTCCCACGGGCAAGCCCGCCCCAATAATCTTACCAAAAGTCGTCAAATCAGGCGTAATGCCAAAATGCTCGCTCGCCCCTTTTAGCCCAACACGAAAGCCCGTCATCACTTCATCAAAAATCAGCACCGTGCCGTATCGGGTGCAAAGCTCTCGTAGCGTGGCGTGAAATTCCTGTGTCGGAATAATCATATTCATATTGCCTGCAATCGGCTCAACAATCACGCAGGCAAGCTCGCTCCCAAACTTTTCAAAAGCCGACTTCAACGCCCCCACATCATTATAAGGTAAAGTCAGCGTATGCTTAGCAAAATCAGCAGGCACGCCCTTACTTGTTGGCTCGCCAATGTCCAGCATGCCAGAGCCAGCCTTGACAAGCAGGCTGTCAGAATGACCGTGATAACAGCCTTCAAATTTGACGATTTTATCTCGCCCTGTGTAGCCACGAGCCAGACGAATGGCACTCATTGTCGCCTCTGTGCCACTTGACACCATACGAATGAGTTCAATGTGTGGGAGCAAATCGCAAATCAAATCCGCCATTGTCGTCTCAAAGGGTGTGGGCGCACCAAAAGACAAGCCGTCATCAGCCGCTAATTTTACGGCATCAATGACCTTATCGTGAGCGTGTCCCAAAATCATCGGTCCCCACGAGCCGACATAGTCAATGTAGGGGCGGTTTTCGGTATCATAAATGTACGCACCTTTGGCACGGCTCACGAACACAGGCGTACCGCCCACCCCTGCAAAGGCACGCACGGGCGAGTTTACACCCCCAGGGATATGGCGTTTGGCTTTTTCAAATAAGACTTGGTCGGCGGTTAGGGTTGTCATTTTTAAATCTCTATAATAAAGTAATTAAATTTTGGCTATCAAAGCCTTTGATAACAATAGGGCTAATTTTGGCATCCAATGACACAAAACTGGCATTATGTAATTTTGCCAATGCCAATAAATAAACATCGGTTAATTGTTTATTGCCTTGAATGTGTTGCCAATTTATCAAATCATTATTGCTTAAATCAATATCCGACAAGATAAATTGGTGATTGGTGTTATTAATCAATCCCGTCAAAACTTTTTGAATTTCTTGGATTTTAAATGGATTACTATAAGTGGGTGTGGATAAAATGCGAATACAGCCCATTTGTGTTGTGGCACAACTTAACCAAATATTATTAGGATTTTCAGCAAAATCCAAAAACCATTCTTTGACAATATGATGATTTTTATGTCCACTATCTAATAAAATAATTAGAAAGTTGACATCCAATAAGGCTTTCATACTCCTTCTTGCTCTCGTATTTGGTTAATTAATTCATTCGTTCCCATTGTGCCACGAGCAGGCAATACTTCAAAAGGCAATTTTCTCTCATTACCTTTTTTAATATCGCTTGTTTCTATTTTCTTTTTAAAAGACAGATGGCTTGCCAATAGCTCACTTACATAAAAACTGCGTTTTTTTTCTGGCACAAGACTAAAAAACTCTTGGGCAAGTTTGTCGTCAATTTCAATGGTTAATTGCATTACTCTCTCCCAATTTAAATGATTTAAATCACGCCTTTTTCACCACACTAGACTTCAACTTCATCGCCCCAAAGCCGTCAATCTTGCAATCAATATCATGGTCGTCTGGTGCGTCATAAATCAGGCGAATGGATTTGGCTTTTGTGCCGACTTTGATGGTCGTGCTTGAGCCTTTGACCTTCAAATCCTTAATCACGGTAACGCTGTCGCCATCTGACAGCACATTACCCACCGCATCTTTGATGACAGGCACATCGTCTGCCATCTCGTCTGCCGTCCATTCGTGGCTACACATGGGGCAAATGAGCAAATCGCCATCGGCATAAGTGTAGCTTTCATCGCATTTTGGGCAGTTTGGTAAGGTCATAATCATTCCTAAGTGCAGTCAAATCGTTAAAAATACAGCTAAAATTTTTTGCCTAGTATAACAGATTTTGGCGATTTTTTGTTGCTACAAAATGTTAATCTTGGCTTGAAAATGCTACAATGGCAACCATAAATTCATTGTTTTTCTTAATTTTGGGCATATCGCCATGACAGACATCACTTTTTATCAATTAAAACTGACAGGCAAAGACGCCGCCAAATTTTTACAAGGTCAATTAACCGTCAATGTGGATAAATTGTCCGACACCTTCACGCCTTGTGCCATCAGCGATTTGAAGGGGCGTGTGCAATTTGGCTTGTGGGTCGCTCGCACGGCTGATGATGCTTTTACACTCATCACTTCTGCCGATTGTATGAATGACTTGACCACTCACATCAAAAAATACGGAGCATTTTCAAAATTTGGCACCAGCGAACCTGGTGTCATTTATCCTGCCATCCAAGATGATTTGCCAACTTTTAGTGAGCAAGCAGACGAATCAGACTTTGCAAACTGGGCAAAATTAAGCATTGAATCTGGCAATTATTGGATAACAAAAGCCACGCAAGGACTGTTTCAGCCCCAAGAGCTACGCCTGCATCAGCGAGGGGGCGTGGATTATGACAAGGGGTGCTATTTGGGGCAAGAAATCATCGCTCGCCTATGGTTTAAGGCAAGCCCAAAAGCCTATCTGCACCGTGTTTTACTGGATAAGGCAGTGCAAGCTGGCGACAAATTGGACAAAATCCAAATCGTCAATGGCATCATGACTGCCGATGGGTTTGACGCTTTGGTCATCGGCTCGCCAGACCAAGTCACCCAAGCAGGGCAAATCCTACGCCTACCCCAAGCACTGACAGGCGATGTGGCTCGTGGCTAATCCCAAGCCAAAAAGCGTAACCGTCATGGGTGCTGGCGTAACGGGCGTTGCCAGTGCGTGGTATCTGTCACAAGCAGGTTTTGAAGTGACCGTCATTGACCGCCAAAGTCTGCCTGCGATGGAGACCAGCTTTGCCAATGGCGGGCAGATTTCGGTATGCCACGCAACCCCTTGGGCAAATCCTGCCACACCCAAAAAAGCCTTGGCGTGGCTTGCCAAGCCTGACGCACCCTTATTGTATCGGCTCAATGCCAATGCCGAACAATGGCGGTTTATTTGGCGGTTTTTAAGAGAATGCACCGCCAAGCGTGCCGATGACAATCTTAAACAAATGGTCAATCTGGGGCTGTATTCTCGAGCGACTTTTAAGGCTTTGATGGACGAGCTGCCGATGAATTTTGAGCAGCGTTTGCAAGGAATCATGCACTTTTATACCAGTCCTGATGAATATCAAGCCGCCGTCGCCCCCACCCAGCGTATGCAAACGCTTGGCTGTCATCGCACACTCATCACGCCTGCCACAGCACGCACGATAGAGCCTGCATTGTCGGTGCTGGGCGATGCTTTGGTTGGGGCGACGCATACAGATGCTGATTTTTCTGCCAATGCCCATTTATTCACCAACGAACTTGCCAAACACTGCCAAGAACATGGCGTTCGCTTTGTCTATGACACGCACATTGACCGCATTGGCTTTGATGGCACGCACATCACGCATTTAGAACTTAGCAAAAACAACCACTCATTCACACACACAAGCGAGCATTATGTCGTCTGTCTGGCAAGTTTTGGCAAAAGATTGCTTGATCCTTTGGGCGTGCATTTGCCCATTTTCCCTGCCAAAGGCTACTCGGCGACTTATGCCGTGCGTGATGGCAAACGAGTGCCACAAGTCAGCCTGATTGATGATGAATACAAGCTGGTCATGAGCCGATTTAGCAGTGAAAAGCGAGATGTCCTGCGAGTGGCAGGGACAGCAGAATTTAACGGCTATAACACACAACTTGACCAGACTCGCTGTCAGGCGATCACACACCGAGTGCAGACGCTGTTTGGCGATGCTTTGGATTATGACGAGCCAAACTACTGGACAGGACTTCGCCCCATGACGCCGTCCAATGTACCACTCATTGGGCGAGCGTATCTGGGCAAGATTTGGCACGGTCAGACCGCCACGCCCAACCGTAAATTTGACAATTTATGGCTCAATACAGGGCATGGCACGCTGGGACTGACCCATTCGTGTGGTTCGGCAAAGGCATTATCCTTGCTCATGGCAGGGCAGACACCGCCCATTGATTTTGCGTTTATTGGTGCTTAAATTGTGTTTATGGGCTTGTATTACACTCACCAAATTGATAAAGTCATGTAGTCGTGCAGGGTGGGCAAAGCCTGCCGTTTTTATTTCAACTTATTGAATTTGTTGGGTTTTCTCAAGCTCCAGCCCACCCTACGCCACTCTTTTATACTTCCAATAAAAAATTGATTGGACCGTCATTGACTGCCGTTACCGCCATACTCGCCCCAAATTCGCCTGTCGCCACATCATCATGCACCGATTTGGCATAATTCACCAATTTGTCAAACAAAATGCGTGCGTCAGATGGGGGCATGGCAGGGGCAAAGTCAGGGCGGCGACCCTTGTCGGTTTTTGCCATCAGGGTAAATTGCGACACCAATAGCAGTCCGCCATCAACATCAGACACCGATTTGTCCATTTTGCCAAGTTTGTCTGCATCGGTGGTGTTTTCAAAAATACGGTAAGTCAGAATTTTGTCAATCAACTTGCACGCCTTGTCAAAATCATCATCTTTACCAATGCCAATATAGGCAAGCACGCCTGACTGGATTTGCCCGATGATTTGACCGTCCACAGCGACATGGGCGGACTTGACTCGTTGGATTAGAGCTTTCATGGATTTCCTTTTGTGCTGGCAATGCCAATGCACACTTAGTTAGACCTTAGATTTGCAATACTTCATTTATTGATAAGTCAAATAACAAGACTCATCGCCATCTAGCCAGAGGATGAAGCAGTAAGCCACACTTCATCATCACCATAATAAAACTCATTATTGATAAAAATCTGACACGCCACGCCCGTGCCTTGTGCGTTATTGCCGAGCTTGACGGTGATCTTGGTGTCATTGACATAAAAATCATGAGCTGCGCCAAATATCGCCCGAGAGCTGAACGGATTTTTAAAGGTCAGCAGTTTTTTAAAGGAAAAAACCAACCCTTGATAAAAATACACTCGCTCGCCATTGATAAAAATCGCCTCTTTCGTTCCCCCAAAGACACTCCATGCATTATCCACCTTGATGTCAATGCCCTCATAACTGGTATGCCATGTTTTTTTGAACATTTTTTAGCCTTTCTTTTTAAATACACCGCCATTTTAACAAAAAATAGGGTACAATAAAGTTATCTTTTAGTAATCGCATGAGAGCGACATGAACCTATTCACCACCCTACAAAACATCGTCCCACAGCAAGCCCTATCCGAAGCGGCAGGCGCACTTGCCAAAAGCCAAAATCCTTATGTCAAAAAAGCCTTTGTGCATACTTTTGCCAAAGCCTATGGCATTGAGCTTTCGGAATATGAGCGTGGGAGCTTGGACGATTATGCAAGTTTTAACGACTTTTTTACTCGTGAATTAAAAAGTGGCGTGCGTCCGATTGATGAGACGGCGGGCGGCATTGCAAGCCCAGCAGACGGCAAAATCAGTCAAATCGGAGCCATCACGCACGGTCAGCTCATTCAAGCCAAAGGGCGAGATTATGAAGTTGGGCAACTGCTTGCCGACTATGAGCTGGGTAAGACATTCGCGGACGGCTCATTTGCCACCATCTACCTCGCCCCCACCAACTACCACCGTGTGCATATGCCCTTTGACGGTGTGCTTACCGCCACTCGCTATGTACCGGGAACGCTGTTTTCAGTCAATAACACCACCGCTGAGCATGTCCCAGATTTATTTGCTCGCAACGAACGCTTGGTGTGCGAATTTGATACCCAGTGGGGCAAAGCGTGCGTGGTCTTGGTTGGGGCGATGATTGTTGCTGGCATTGAGTGCGTGGCGACAGGGGCAATCAAACGCACGCCTTATATCCAAGAGCGAACGCATGATTTACCGCTTAAAAAAGGCGATGAATTGGGGCGATTTTATTTGGGTTCAACGGCGATTATTGTTTTGCCAAAATCCGCCAATGCCATTTGGGGCGATGAGTTTGTGCATGGTAAAGTGGTAAAAATGGGCGAAAAAATCGGTCAAGCGCAATCTTAAAAGTACAGCAAAGCCAAAAAACCCAGACCTAAACAAGGTCTGGGTTTTCATCAGTCGGCACATCTTGGACATGCCAAAAGCCAATATTTGCTTGGCTTATATTTTTAGCATCGGCTTTAAAAATCTGCCTGTATGCGACCTCTCATCCTTCGCCACCTCCTCTGGCGTGCCGACAGCGACGATCTCACCACCACCAGCACCCCCTTCATAGCCCAAATCAACGATGTGGTCGGCGGTTTTGATGACATCAAGATTATGCTCGATCACCACCACTGTATTACCCTTGTCTCGTAGGGCGTGCAAAATGTCTAACAGCTTTTTGATGTCCTCAAAATGCAGTCCTGTGGTCGGCTCATCTAGGATATACAGAGTCTGCCCTGTGTCTCTTTTGGCAAGCTCTTTGGCGAGTTTGACCCGTTGAGCCTCACCCCCTGATAAGGTCGTGGCGGATTGCCCAAGCGTGATATAACCCAAGCCTACTTGCATGAGAGCCTCTAATTTGCGATGAATGGCAGGAATCGCCTCAAAAAACGCCATCGATTCCTCCACCGTCATGCCCAGCACATCGGAGATGGATTTGCCTTTGTATTTGACTTCTAGGGTTTCACGATTATAGCGACTGCCATGACAGACATCGCACGGCACATACATGTCAGGCAAAAAGTGCATTTCCACCTTAATCATGCCATCGCCTTGACACGCCTCACAGCGACCACCCTTGACATTAAAGCTAAATCGCCCTGCCTTATAGCCCCTCGCCCTCGCCTCAGGTGTCTGAGTGAATAGATCTCGTATCAGCGTAAACACCCCCGTATAAGTGGCAGGATTGGAGCGTGGCGTACGACCGATGGGGCTTTGGTCGATGTCCACCATCTTATCAAGGTGTTCTAGCCCTGTGATCTTGTCGTACGCCTCTGGCACGAGCGTGGTGGCATTGTTAAGCTTGGTGGCGGCAAGCGGCATGAGCGTGCGATTGATCAGCGTCGATTTGCCAGAGCCTGACACGCCTGTGATACAGGTCATCACGCCAATCGGAATGGACAAATTGACATTTTTTAGGTTATTGCCTTTTGCCCCTTCTAAGTGGATATGCAAAGGCTCGCTGACCACTTTTTTGCCCTTTTTGACCTCGCCGACTTTGGCAGTATGACGAACAGTAGGAATCTCAATACGTTTTTTGCCTGACAAATACTGCCCTGTCAATGAGTGCTCGTTTTTGGCAATCTCGTCCGCCGTCCCCGCAGCGATCACTCGTCCGCCATGCACGCCTGCCCCCACGCCAATGTCGATGATGTGGTCTGCCATGCGGATGGCGTCCTCGTCATGCTCCACGACGATGACCGTGTTTCCCAAATCTCTTAGATGAGTCAAGGTGGAGAGTAGGCGGTCGTTGTCTCGTTGGTGCAAGCCAATGGACGGCTCATCCAGCACATACATCACGCCCATAAGACCAGCTCCGATTTGGCTTGCTAGGCGAATGCGCTGCGCCTCGCCCCCTGACAAAGTCTCTGCCGAGCGAGCCAAAGTCAAAT
This sequence comes from Moraxella nasibovis, assembly GCF_029581575.1. Classification (NCBI taxonomy): domain Bacteria; kingdom Pseudomonadati; phylum Pseudomonadota; class Gammaproteobacteria; order Moraxellales; family Moraxellaceae; genus Moraxella; species Moraxella nasibovis. Next base: position 1,938,572 of record NZ_CP089975.1, read on the forward strand.
ATTCTAAGCCCACCTTTGTCAAAAAGCCCAAGCGTTCTCGGATTTCTTTAAAAATCTTATCCGCCACCTCGCCTTTTGCTCCGCCGATGTGCAAGTTTTCATAATACTGCCATGCCTCGCCGATGGGCAGATGGATGATGTCGCCCACGCCACGACCGTCCACTTTCACGCTGCGAGCGATTTCGTTCAGTCGCACGCCATCGCAGACATTACAGGTGGTGTCGGAGAGATATTGCGCCAGCTCGTCTCGCACGATGTTACTGGTGGTGGTGCGGTAACGACGCTCCAAATACGGCAAAATCCCTTCAAACGGCACGGTTTTATTCGTCTTTCGCCCTCGCTCATCGGTGAAGTTGAAAGTCAGCTTTTCTTTACCAGAGCCGTTTAAGATGATGCTTTGTTCTTTTTTTGGCAAATCCTGCCAAGGGCTGTCCATGTCGATGCCAAAATGCTGGCAGACAGTGGTCAAAAGCCCAAAATAATAAGCATGGCGCTTATCCCAGCCGTGAATCGCCCCTTGATTGATGGATTTGGCAGGCTCGGTGACGATTCGCTCAGCGGCAAAATACTGGCGCTTACCCAAGCCATCACAAGACGGGCACGCCCCAGCAGGGTTGTTAAAACTGAACAATCTCGGTTCAAGCTCGCTCACCGCACGGTCGCAGGCAGGACAAGAATGCTTGGCAGAGAGTATCGTCTCCGCCCCATCGTCCATGTCATGCAAAATGGCGATGTCACTGCCCAGCCTTAATGCCGTCTCCAAGCTCTCCGCCACACGATTGCCCAGATCATCACGCACTTTAAATCTGTCCACCACTACTTCAATGGTGTGTTTGTGCGTCTTGGCAAGCGTGGGCAACTCATCCATGTCATAGATCACGCCATCGATGCGCACCTTAGTAAATCCTTGCGCCTGCACACTCTCCAAAAGCGCCGTATGCTCACCCTTTCGCTCACGCACGATGGGGGCTAGGAGCATGAGTTTTGCACCCTCAGGCTTGGCAAGAATGTCGTCCACCATCTCACTCACCGTCTGGGCGACCATCGGCAAATCATGCTCAGGGCAGTAAGGCGTACCAACTCGGGCAAAGAGCAGACGCAAATAATCATACACTTCGGTAATCGTGCCGACCGTAGAGCGTGGGTTGTGGTTGGTGGATTTTTGTTCGATGGCGATGGCAGGCGACAGCCCTTCAATGCTGTCCACTTCTGGCTTGTCCATCTGGCTTAAAAACTGGCGAGCATAAGCCGACAGACTCTCCACATAGCGTCTTTGACCTTCGGCATAAAGCGTGTCAAAGGCGAGCGATGATTTGCCCGAGCCTGACAAGCCTGTGATGACCACAAGCTTATCTCGTGGAATGTCCACATCGATGTCTTTTAGGTTGTGCGTGCGTGCGCCTTTGATGCTGATAAATTCGTGTGCCATAGCTGCCTTGTTGTTCGTCTTTTGGTCTGAGTAATATGATAAAACATAATGGGGCAAATAGCACGCTTTTTAAAGTACCCTTAGGTTTTATTTAGGCAAATTACTCTATCAGCACTCGCTATCGTTTCTGGGCGGTGGGCAATCATCACACGAGTGATGTTCAAGGATTTTATCATCTCGTTAATTTCTCGTTCTTTTTCAATATTTAAATGGCTGGTGGCTTCGTCCAAAAATAAAATCTTGGGTTTTTTATACAACGCACGAGCAATCAATATCCGCTGTTTTTGCCCACCTGACAATACACTGCCCATATCGCCCACCAATGTTTGAAATCCCATAGGCATTGCCATGATTTCATCATAAATGCCCACCATTTTGGCACAAGTTTCCGCCCATTCTCTATCCAATTTATCATCAAAAAAGCTGATATTTTCTAATAAACTTCCTGCAAATAATACATCATCTTGACTGACACACGCCACACAGTTTAAGGCACTGACATCATTCATTGTTTTGATTAATTTCCCTGCAATTTTTATTTCGCCACTATTGGCGGTGAGTTCCCCTAATAACAAACTCATTAAGGTGCTTTTACCGCAACCAGTTGTTCCAACAATCGCAACCGATGAATTTTCTTTGATATAAAAACTTAAATTTTCAATAATATTCGGCTCATCATCACTGTATGTAAATGATAAATTTTTTACTTCGATGTCATATTTGTCTATATGAGGTGGCGACAATAAAAACTCTTGTTTTTCTTTTTCTGTTAAAACAATATCGCCAAGTCTTTCTGCGTGCAAAGAGAGCATTTTCACTTCTACAAATTTATCAATCAAACTACTCACTCGTCCACCAAATTGATTTTTATAAGCGATAAATGCCATTAAAATCCCCACCGTAAATGTACCATCAATCACATAACTTGCTCCAAAATAAATAATAATCAAATTTTCTAAACCAAAAACAATGCCATTAATAAAGCCAAACGCTAAGCCTAATTTTTGCGTTTTTAATCCTGCATTGATTTGATTGACAAATAAAGTTTGCCAAGTATTTTGGCGTAAAGTTTGTTTATCAAAACGTTTAATGGCACGAATGCCCCGCATCGTTTCCATAAAATGACTACTTTGCTTGGCACTATGAATAATTTGTTCTTCACTTGCTCGTCTAAGTGGCATATACCAAGCCCATCTTAAAGTGCCATAAATCGCCATTGCACCAATGGCAATCCACGCCAATGTTGGACTATAAAAAAACATTAAAACAAGCGTAAAAATTGTCATTAAGCCATCTAAAATAGCGGTTAAAAAGCTGGTGGTTAATGTGGATTGAATGCTATCAATAGAACCAAAACGAGAAATAATATCGCCCAAATGCCTTTTTTGAAAAAATGAACTTGGTAAATGAATTAAATGATTAAAAATATTGGCTTTCCATTGCACATTAAGTGTGGTTGCCAAATACATCACAATCCATGCTTGTAATAGGCTAATCAGTTGTGTTAAAAACATCAACAAGCCAAAACCAATCACAAGTGTGGTTAATAAGTTTAAATCTGCCGACACAATGGCGTGGTCAATCACCCATTGCATAAAAAATGGGCTGGTTAAAGCAAATATTTCTAATACAATGGCTAAAATCAAAATCTGATTTAACGATTTCCATAGTCCTTTAATTTCACCAAAGAGTTTAAAAATTTTGATTTGTGTTTTTTCTTCTTTTTTCTCAAAATCATTGTCTGTCCATATCTCTAAGGCAATGCCTGTAAAATGCTTGGAAACTTCTTTTAATTCTAATACTCTAAGACCGACTGCTGGGTCAATGATGGTAATTTTATTTAAGCCAACGGATTTTAATACCACAAAATGATTTAAATCCCAATGCAAAATACAAGGCGCACGCAGTTCTTTTAATTCATTTAATTCTAACTTTAAAGGACGAGTATTTATCTTAATCTGTTGGCAAATTTTAATTAGGGTGTGTAGCGTTGCACCCTTTTGTGAAATGGGATATTTTTGTCTTAAACTAAACAAATCCGTATGATAACCATAATAATGAGCAATCATCGCAATACACGCCAGTCCGCATTCAGAATTTTCGGTTTGCAATATTACAGGCAATTTATGCCCAAAACCCAAAGAAATATTTTCCAAGTAATTCATAACTATCCATCATTAAAAAAATAAAAAAGGTGCCATGCACCCAATGACAATAAAATGCTTGATTAGATTTTGCCAGTAATGCTGTATAAAGGCTCTAATACCCACTCATAGAGCTTCCTAGTTTCGTGCAATATATCTCCCTCTAATGTCATGCCTACTTGTAATGGCAGGTCATTGCCATAGGCTTTTATCGTTTGCTTTTCTAATTTTGCACGTACAATGTATAAAGGTTCATTAGTCATTTGTTCGCTTTGTGATACGGTGCCAATGCTTTGGATGTTTTGTCCTGCTAATGCAGTTTTTGCTACTGAGATGATTTGTGCATTGGCGTGTCCAAATTTTTGATAGGGATAGGCTTGATAGCGGAGCAGTACCTCATCACCAGTTTTGACAAAACCAATGGCACGACTTGGTACATACATTTCAGCGATGACATGACTATCATGGGGCAAAATGGTGGTGAGTGGTTTGCTACTTTCGATGTATTGACCTGTTTTGATGTGATTGGTGCTAATGACACCATCAATCGGAGCATAAATAGAGATAAACTCCCCTGCCTTGTTTTGGATTTTGCTTTGCCTATTATCCGTGAGGGACTGTTGTAATTGATTGAGATTGGCTCTATGATTTTGTTTGGTTCTATCTAAGCTGATGGTTTGTTCTTTGATTTGTTTTTCAAGTGATGACAGCTCTCGGCTGAGTGTCATGAGTTGTTCGTGTTGGGCGTTATATTCCATTTGGCGGTTATTGACTTCAAGGGCGGAGACGGCGTTGATGGCACTGATTTCTTGATGTCTTTTTAGGTTGTCGAGTGCAAGCTGAACTTAGGTTTTTTGCAATTCAATCTGAGCGATGAGTTTTTGCTTATCATCTTTTAGTCGCTCAATGGCGGTTAATATACTGTTGATTTCTTGGGCTTGGCTTTGTTCGGTATAAAAGATTTGATTTTGAATAAGCGTATTTTTGAGTGCCAACTCATCATCGATGGCTTTTTGGGTATTGCCCTCATCGCCATGATGGGCGGTGGAGATTTTATAAAGCAAATCACCCTTTTTGACTGCCTTGCCGTCATGAGCGTGATTTTCAATAACGACACCACTGGTAGGACTGTGGCTATATATCAGCCCCTGCTCTGGGATAAGCTGACCTTTGACGGTGCTACGTTTGGTGTATTCGCCCCAAATTAAAAAGGCGACCAGTACCAAACCAATTGACAAAGCACAGATGGTTAAAAAAGTAAAACTGACTGGACGAGTTAGAATAATCGTACCCGTCCAGTTCGTTTTTTGAGCATCTAGGACTTCTTGGCGGAATAAGTTGGACATAAAAACCTAATTAATGACCGTAGTTATTGCCTGATTTGTCTTGATTTTTATTATCTGGTTTAAGTACGGTATTGACACCATTAACACTTCTTTCGGCTAATCCACCTGCCGTCGCACCTGCAAAAGCGGCAGTAAATTTGCCACCAAATCTAACACCAAACATACCTGCAACGGTAGAACCAGTTGCTCCTGCTACTGTCATATCATTGCCAGCGGCTACATTGCTGGCAACGTATGTTGCACCACCAGTTGCACCGCCTTGAGCTACTGGATTTTTAGCAAGTGCTTTCGCTCCTTCTACCAATGGTCTAAGCCATCCACCAGCACCTGACACAAAAGACAATTCATGAATAGACAATTCACGCATAACATTCTCCAATGGTTAAGAAAAATTAAAAAAACATTCTATATATTTGTAGAAAAAATAGTGGAAATAAAGGAATTACCATTAGAAAAAAAGAAACTCCAACAATAACCCTGCATGTTTCCACATGTTTATCATCAAGTGGTTTTACGGTGTTTTCCTTTATAAGTAGTGTAACAATACAAATAAAAGAAATAATCGTTAAATATGTCTTTAACCAACCTTCAATAATCATAACTATATACTTTGCCTATGCAGTTTGTAAATACAATATTTGTTGAATAATAATTTTACCTATCTTAGGACATCCATAATATCAAAATTCGCCAAATCATAAGCAAGTTTTTGAATGTGTTCATGTTGTGCCTTATCAAAATGTGTTAATACTTCCGATAAAGCAATGGGTTGGTGATTAATGATGATGTTGATGAATTTTTTACTCAGCTCATCCACATTAATCTTGGTGCCATTTGAAATCAGATAGCCTTTATCCAATGTGCGTATGTCTACCACATTGAGGCTAAGTCTACTTTCTGGTGGCAACTTATCATTGTTGGGATTGCCAAACAACTCCATATTAAAGCGAGTATCTAGGCGATGATTACCCAAAAATTCCTGCATGAACCTATCATACATAACAGGGTCGGTCATCATGGCAGATAGTTGGGTACAGGCTTGGGCGATGTTGTTTTTGTCGGTTTCCCAATCAGATAAGTTATAACGCAATGGTAAGATGTTGGGCATTTGCTTGGTAAGCCATTCCATGTAGTCATAGCCTGTTGGGGCAAAAGTGCCGATTGCCAAATGAAAAGTTTCACAGCCCATCGGCACAGGGTTGTGCCACCACCCTCGAGGGATATACAGCACATCGCCAGCCTCCAAGACCACTTCCATGTCGGGTATAGTCGGTTCTGGCACATCGACATCTTTGGATTGCTGCATGTATAAGGGACTTTCAAAATTGGGTTGATATAACGCCCAATGTTTTTTACCCATGAGTTGCACCGCAAAGACATCACGAGTATCCCAATGACTTTTAAAGGAAGCGTCCGAACCAAAAGCAAGATAGCCACTAACCACCGTAGATGCATCGACAAACTGGGCGACTTGCTTTGCCAAATCATCAACAAAAGGCTCATTATTGATGCGATTATAAACAATCGTTGCACCGTTTTTCAGGTGGTGATAAATGGCGGGTTTGATAAAACGGTGGCGAGTACGCCCAGTGTCATCAAAGCTCTCCACATATTCAGAGATAGGTACAATCTCGCCTTTACGCAGACGAAAAAGCTCGTCCATTGGGTTGGCTCGTTGATACAATTCATTGATTTGTCGCCATGTGATGTCTAGGTTTTTGACAGCACCCTTAAACAACTTAGGCTTTTGGTATAGTACCTCTCGCCTAAACTCATCAGACGACATATTAAAATCCAGTTTCATATAGTTCCTGATATTGATTAAAAACAAGAGTAATGCTCGTTTATATGAATTATGATATAATATACTCAAATGCGAAAAAAAACAATACGATTCATCATAAAAAATATACCGTTTGTTGTTATTTTTTGGATTAAGCGCCTTAAATTTATCATGAAAACATTTGATAATAAAAGCAAAACTGACTGGGCGAGTCAGAATAATCGTACCCGTCCAGTTCGTTTTTTGAGCATCTAGGGCTTCTTGGCGGAATAGAGACATTGTTAATAACTAACCACTTCTACAATATCGTTCAGACATAATCCGTATAAGGCATTCATTAATTTTTCTTGCTCTATGTCTTTAAAGTTATCAAAAATATCTGATACAGAAACAACCGAATGATTGGCAATGTACAGAATGATTTCTTTAAATTCATTGTCCAATGTCAGTTTTGCACCATTGGCAATAATAAATTCATCATTCTCATTATAAGGTTGATTGGAATTTAATCTTAACATAGCAGTCATTGGCAATTCATTGATTTTACCATCGCCCAACAATTCTAATGCCAAATTACTTTCCACTCGCTTTTCGCCAATAAATTCTTGCATAAATTCATTATAGGTAGATTGATTTGTCATTAACTCTTGGATTTGATTGGCAATAATTGCTAAATTGGCATTATCATTTTGCCAATTTGACATTGGCTTTCTGATTTCGTGAAAATCAGGCAATTTCTTTAAAAGCCACTCCATATAATCCAAGCCAAAAGCAGGAAATGTTCCAATCGCCAAATGCACCGTTTCCTCTCCAAGTGGCGAAGGGTTATGCCACCAACCACAAGGCACATACAGCATATCACCTTCTTCTAGGATAATATCCATATAAGGCATATCTGGACAAGGGTGTGTCTCTTCAAAATATTTGCTTTGTTGCATATATAAGGGATTTGGAAATGTTGGCTCATAAATCACCCAACGCTTACGCCCTTTAATTTGAATTGCAAAGACATCACGAGTATCCCAATGTGCCTTATAAGAATCTTTATCTCCAAAAGCTACATACATACTGGTAACGGTTTGTCTGCCTGTCAACCTAGCAATTTGTCTAGCAAATTCATCAATAGCAGGTTCATTGACAATTTTATTTGCAATTAAAGTTGCTCCGTTTTTTAGTAAATTATAGATGACAGGCTTCATTAGGCGATAGCGAGTTATGCCCACTTCATCAAAAGTTTCAATATAACAACCCTTATCAACGATACCTTGATAAGCCACCTTGAAATCATCAGAATGAATGTTACTTCTTTCTATAATTTCGTTAATTTTTTCCCAAGACAAGCTATTCACATCAAAGCAATTTTTGAAAACGATGGGTTTTTTGTCTTGGTAGTTGTTTAGGAAATCTGATTTGTTGAAGTTTTTGTCCATAAGAGAAATCATTTAGAAAATAATAAAAACCAATGCCAACCATTCTCGTAAAGATAGAATGAGGCAACAATACAAGCAATGCAGATTAAACACATATATGCCCTGAAATTTTCGTTTTGAAATCCAAAGAATTTCTCTAAGGAGGTACAGGCAAAATAAAAAATAGAGCCAAAAATTAATGCGGAAATACAAATAAATACTGTTTGGTTCACTATACTTATCTCAAAGGTTGAAAAAGAAATGATTCCTATCTTGTACGGCTGATGTGTTTGTTGGGAAGTTTTTATGCCTATGATGTAGCGGGGACCATTACTGATAATTGGTGCCTGCTTTGTCTTTATTGGTTGTATTGCCACCCTTAATAATAGCTTGTGTCAGACCATCTACTGTACCAGATACTGCACCCGTACCCATTCCCGCCCTCACAGTATTGCTAGTTGTTTGCACAGCCCTAATACTACTTACAGCCATTTGCGTACCTTTGGCAACCATACCAAAACCAGAACCAGTCAAAGCACCTGCTGCTGTTGCACCTGCCAAGCCAGCCACACTCATATCATTGCCCGCTAGTGTATTTGAAACAACATAATGGGTTGCCCCAATGGCTGCACCTGCCACCGCCCCAACAGGACCAGCACCACCACTCACCATGCCAACTTCATTTAATGACAATTCACGCATGATACACTCCATTAAATCAATGCCAAAAGATGCTTTAAGTATCCATAAAATATAATAATACTAGTAATCATTATCAATTAAGTAGATAAGATATATCATAAATTTAATCTTTGCAAGCATTTATTTTAGGCATTATTTCAATTATTTTGAGATTTGCCACCCTGCCTAACTTCTGCTACACTAAGCCAAATCACTTTTCTTACCTAGCCATGACCATCCGTGCTTTTCTTGGCGGCTCATTTGACCCTATGCATTCATCACACTTGGCGATGGCGATGAGCGTTCATACCACACTTTACCAAGCCACCACCAACCCCATCAGCGTCTCTCTTATGCCTACCAAGGGCAATCCTTTTAAGGGCAAGCCTACGCCTGATGAACACCGACTTGCCATGCTACGCCTTGCCACCGCAGGCACACCCATTGGCATTGAGACCTGCGAGCTTGACCGCACACCGCCCATCTATACGATTGATACAGTGCGACTACTTCGGCAAACCCACCCCAACGACACGCTGATTTTTATCCTTGGACAAGACAGCTTGTACGGTCTGCCAACTTGGAAAGATGGCGATAAGATTTTGGATTTTGTCAATATCTGGGCATTTTGGCGGGGCGATTTTGATCAAGATGATGAATTTAGTCCGCAAGTTTTGGCAAATTTGACCTTTAATTTGGACAAGTTTTTAACCCATCAAGGCATGATTTATCAAGACCGCACACCCATCACTGCCATGTCGTCTAGCCAAATTCGCACGCTCATTGCCAATAAAGACCCAAAAGCAAGCGACCATCTACCGCCCAAAGTGGCAGATTACATACATAAAAACGCACTTTATGGCGAAACTGTGCTATAATGATGGGTTTATACAATTTGAATTTGAAACAGACATGAGCAATCAACACAACACTCAAAACCTAAGCCTAGACGAGCAAGTGCATCTTGCCACCGAAGCCCTAGACGACCTAAAAGCCACCAACATCACCGTGATGACGGTTGAGCATTTGACCGAAGTGGCCGAGCGTATCATCATCGCCAACGCCACTTCCAAACGCCATGTTAAGGCATTGGCGGATAAACTTGGTGCCAAAGCCAAAGAAGCGGGACTGATGCCACTGGGTCGTGAAGGCGACAAAGACAGCGACTGGACTTTGGTGGATTTGGGTGCGGTGGTCGTACACATCATGACGCCGCAGGCTCGTGAATTTTATGACCTAGAAGGTCTGTGGTCATCGCCAGAAGCCTTGCAAGCATTGGCGGTACAAAAGGCTTAATGATCAAAAATCGCCAAACGGTTGATGGTGAGCTTGATGATAAATTCATCACAATCTGCACTGTACATGATCATCAAAAAAAAAGACAACACCCCCTTCTATCATGACAGCCACCAATCATGACAGCCGATAATACCACGCATACCGCACCCCAAAGCCAATCTCGACCAGATTGGCAATGATTCGCCCAGTCAGCCCCCACACCGTCTCGTCCGCCACCGTCCAAGCGGGTGTGGCAAAGGGTGGCTGATTGTCATAAGTCAGCACAATCTCACTGGGCGGCGTGTGAATAAAATACGACAACTCTCCCCAAAACACACGCTCAATCTCATCTGCCGACCCCACCAACGCCTGCGCTACATCAGGCGCTACCACCGCCACCACAGGACGAACGAGCGAGCCTGATTTGGCGGTTTGGCAGGGCAGATAACCAATAATGTGAGCGTCTGCACCGTCAAGTCCCACTTCCTCGCACGCCTCACGCAAGGCGGTGTGGGCGGTGTCGGTGTCCGTCTCGTCTCTTTTTCCACCGACAAAGCTCACTTCACCTGCGTGGGCGGTGAGCCTCTGGCTGCGTTTGGTGAGTAGTAGGCGTGGCGTGGTCTCATTGGTGATGAGCACCAACACGCTTGCGGTGATTTGCACCTCTGCCTTGCCCTGCCGATAAGGATGGGCATAGCGGTCTGTGCCGTCATAATGCGTCAAGGCGTGCGACAATGTAGCCAGCATTTCACTGGCAAAATGACTGGGCGGATTAGTGCGTTTATGGTCGTACATGGGTAGCTTTTTTCCGAAGATGGGTTGCAAAATGAAATTTAAAATCACCAAAAATTTGTATTTGGCGTGGGGGCGAATCACATTCGCCCAATAATCATCACGCAGGACAAATGTGATTTACCGCCACAGATTTATCATGAATCTGCATCGGTTTTTAAGTTTTGCTGGCATATTTTACAAGTTATGGCGATAAATTTGTGCTAAAATGGGAATTATTTTTGACAAATTACCAATCAGCCATGTATTGCCTAAAATGCGGTAGCCCCGCTCACCACGCCATACCAGAAGGCGACACTCGCCCCCGTCTCGTTTGCCCTGCTTGCGGTCATATTCACTATGAAAATCCCAAGATGGTCTGCGGCGTGCTTGCCGTGCATGAAGGGCGCATTTTGCTGTGCAGGCGAGCCATTGAGCCTCGTTATGGGCTATGGACGCTCCCAGCAGGCTTTATGGAAAATGGCGAAACCATGGCAGAGGGCGCCAAGCGTGAGACCGTGGAGGAAGCGGACGGCGTGGCGGTGGATTTGAAGCTGTACGCCTTGTATGACTTGCCGCATTGGGGGCAGATTCATGCGATGTATCTTGCCAATTTAAAGGATGGAGCGTTTGGCGTGGGGGTGGAGAGCTTAGAATGCGCCCTGTTTTATCCTGATGAAATCGACATGGAAAATCTTGCCTTTGAGACCGTGCGTCAGACCATTGAGCGCTATCTGGCGGACAAAGACACCCTGATGAGCCAAGGAAAAGATGCCGATGATTTCGCTCACTATCCACTACACGAAGTGTGCATCCACCATCAGCCATAAACAGCGTGTCAATCTCTCACGATCCCCTCTATGACGCCAGCCATCCGACCGCATTCGCCAAAATCCATCCAAATCACTGGTGGGGGCAAATCACAGCTCGCCCCCACCATCATCTTAGACGATACCTCTGGATTGTAAAAGCGCTGTCACATCAGGTCGTCTGCCCATAAATCGCTCAAACAACGCCATCGGCTCATCAGAGCCACCCTGCGACAGCACCGCCTCGACGAAGTCTCGCCCTGTCTTGGCATTGAACACCCCCTCTTTTTCAAAGCGAGTAAAGCCATCGCTCGACAGCACCTCCGCCCACAGATAGCTATAATACCCCGCCGAGTAGCCACCAGCAAAGATATGGCTAAAACTGTGCGCCATCCGCACCCAGTCGGGCTCATTAAGTAGCGAGACATTCTGACGGATGTCCTCACGAATACGAGCGATCGCACCCTCATCGCCAGCCTGATACTCAGTGTGCAATCTAAAATCAAACAAAGCAAATTCAAGCTGTCTGACGATGGCGGTCGCTGATTGATAATTTTTGGCGGCAAGCATCTTATCGATCATTTGTTTTGGCAAAGGTTCGCCTGTTTGATGATGTCTAGAAATCAGCGTCAGCGCCTCAGGGTTCCAAGTCCAGTTTTCCAAAAGCTGACTGGGAAACTCCACCGCATCCCAAGCAACACCACTGATACCAGACACCGCCTGCACATCCACCGTAGTCAGCATGTGGTGCAAGCCATGCCCAAACTCATGAAACAAGGTCTCCACATCCCCATGCAGCAGCAAGGCAGGCTTGCCGTCACTGGCGGGTGCAAAATTACACACAAGCATCGACACAGGCAGCTGCACCGTCCCAGCCGCCGTCTTATAACGCCCCATGACGCCGCTATGCCATGCGCCACTTCGCTTATTTTCACGGGCAAATAAGTCCAAATAAAACGAAGCGATGTGCCGATCACCAGAAAACACCTCAAAAAAACGCACCTCAGGATGAATCACAGGCACACCCTGCTTTTCACGCACCGACACCCCAAACAGACGCTTGGTAATCTCAAACATGCCAGACAGCACCTGATCCACTGGAAAATAAGCTCGCAGCGCCTCTTTGTCGATGGCGTATTTGTCTTGTTTTAGCTTTTCGGACAAATAAGAAAAATCCCAAGGCATGAGCTCGTCAGAGGCGTCAAGCAGCCCTTTTTCTATGGCGTAGGCTTTGAGCTCGGCGATTTCTTGGCGAGATTTATCATGCGTTTTGGCTAATAAATCATTCAAAAAATCAAGCACTTGCGTTGGGCTTGTCGCCATTTTGGTCGCCAAAGAATACTCAGCGTGAGAGCCAAAGCCGAGCAGCTGCGCCCGAGACAGCCTAAGCGCCACTGTCTCATTCATGATGGCAGTGTTATCCCATTTGCCAGCATTTGGACCTTGATCAGAGGCTCGTGTGCGAAACGCCTCATACATCTGTTTTCTTAGGCTGCGATCGTCGGCATAGGTGATGATGGCGGCATAGCTGGGATAATCCAGTCCAAAGCGATGGCCTGATTTGCCTTTGGATTTGGCAGATTTTTTGGCATTATCCAAAGCGATGTCGCTAAGCCCCTTGAGCTTTTGCTCATCATCAATAACAATCTCAAAGCCCATTTCAGCATCCAGCACATGATTACTAAACTTGGTGGCAAGATTGGAGAGTCTGGCTGAAATCTCGGCATAACGCTCGGCATCCGCCCCTTCCAAAGTCACCCCTGAGAGCCTAAAATCAAGCAGCGCATCGTCGATTGCCTTTTTTTGCGCACGGATGTAGCTGGTGTACTCGGCGCCTTGTTTGAGTCTATTAAAAGCCTCATAAAGCGGGCGGTACATCCCAGCCCAAGTGCCAAACGCCACCAAAGATTTCTGTGCGTCATCGTACACCACTCTTAGCTCATCTGAATTTTTAAGCGAATGCAGCTGACTGACCGCCGACCATGCACGGTCGATTTTATTCTGCGCATCTTCCAGAGGTGCATAAAAATTCTGCCAAGTGATTTGTTCTTGTCCGCTGAGCGCCTTGATGACATCCGTGTTATGCTCGATAAGATGCGTGATGGCAGGCTTGATGTGGTGTGGCTTGATCGCCAAAAAATCTGGCAATCCCTCAAAGTTTAGCAGCGGGTTATCTTTGAGCGTTTCATCCAGTATTAGTGGCACTGGATTAGCAACGCCAAACTTTGGCAGACCCATCGCCACCAAACCACCCAGTCCCATTTGTAAAAAACGACGACGCTCCATAAAAATCTCCTTAATCAAACCAAGCAATAATCAAATAGCAATCAAATCAGACAATCTGCCCAACAGCATTCTGCCACCAACAAACTCCACCTAGCTTAGTTAAAACCCACCAAAAAGTCAAGAAGCCCACCCTTTAAAAGCACTTCTGCAAACCCCAATGCCCCAACCCCTTATTTTTTTCAACTCAACCAAACAAAAACCCCACAAGCTTTCACTTGCAGGGTTTTGTTTGGCAGTTTGCCTTGTTTTGGGCTAGGGATTAGCCTTTAACATTAGCAACAACACCAGCACCTACGGTACGGCCACCTTCACGGATAGCGAAGCGTAGACCTTTGTCCATAGCGATTGGGTGGATAAGCTCTACGCTCATCTCAACGTTGTCGCCTGGCATAACCATTTCAGTACCTTCTTGTAGAGTGATGGCACCAGTTACGTCAGTGGTACGGAAGTAGAACTGTGGACGATAGCCGTTTAGGAATGGCGTGTGACGACCACCTTCTTCTTTTGACAGTACATATACTTCTGCGTCAAATTGAGTGTGTGGCGTGATTGAACCTGGCTTAGCAAGTACTTGACCACGCTGAACTTCTTCACGCTTAGTACCACGAAGTAGAACACCACAGTTCTCGCCAGCACGACCTTCGTCTAGTAGCTTACGGAACATTTCAACACCAGTACAGGTAGTTTTAGCGGTGTCTTTGATACCAACGATTTCAACTTCGTCACCAACTTTGATGATACCTGATTCAACACGACCAGTTACAACAGTACCACGACCAGAGATTGAGAATACGTCTTCGATTGGCATTAGGAATGGACGATCGATGTCACGCTCTGGCTCTGGGATGTAGCTGTCTAGGGTGTCTAGTAGTTCTAGGATGGCAGGCTCACCGTATTGACCTGCATCACCGTTTAGACCTAGAAGGGCTGAACCTTTGATGATTGGGGTGTCGTCGCCTGGGAAGTCGTAGTCAGATAGAAGTTCACGAACTTCCATTTCAACAAGCTCTAGTAGCTCTTCGTCGTCAACAAGGTCGCACTTGTTCATGAATACCATGATGTAAGGTACGCCTACTTGGCGAGATAGAAGGATGTGCTCACGAGTTTGTGGCATTGGGCCGTCAGTTGCAGCAACAACTAGGATAGCGCCGTCCATCTGTGCAGCACCAGTGATCATGTTTTTAACATAGTCAGCGTGACCTGGGCAGTCAACGTGTGCATAGTGACGGTTAGCAGTGTCATACTCGATGTGAGAAGTGTTAATGGTAATACCACGCGCTTTTTCTTCAGGAGCTGAGTCAATAGCAGCGTAGTCTTTTGCTTCACCGCCGTGGTGCTTAGCAGCAACGGTAGCGATCGCAGCAGTTAGAGTGGTTTTACCGTGGTCAACGTGACCGATGGTACCCACGTTTACGTGTGGTTTATTACGTTCGAACTTGGCTTTGGCCATGATATTATTCCTTATAAAGGGTCAAAATACAGATTTTGACATAACATTAAATTGCCGTCTTGACCGCCCTATGGACAGTCAAGACTTGTTCATCAGATGAATAAAAGATTACTCGTCTTCGTCATCTTTAGCAGTGAATTTCTTGATGATCTCGTCTGCAACATTCTTCGGCGTCTCTTGGTATTTAGCAAATTCCATAGAGTAAGTTGCACGACCTTGAGACATAGAACGCATTTGGGTAGCGTAGCCGAACATCTCTGCAAGTGGTACTTCTGCACGGATCGCTTTGGTACCGCCAGGCAGATCGTCCATACCTTGAACCATACCACGACGACGGTTTAGGTCGCCCATGATGTCGCCCATATAGTCTTCTGGCGTCTCTACTTCTACTTTCATGATAGGCTCAAGTAGCGCAGGGCTGGCTTGCATAAAGCCTTTTTTGAACGCCATAGAACCTGCCATCTTGAACGACAATTCGTCAGAGTCCACATCGTGGTAAGAACCATCGTACAGAGTCGCTTTCACATTCACAACTGGGTAGCCAGCCAGAACGCCGTTTTTCATACGCTCTTGGATACCTTTATCGACCGCAGCGTGGTATTCTTTAGGAACAACACCGCCCACGATTTCTTCAGCAAATTCGTATTCTACTTCGCCAGTAGGATCTAGCGGCTCTAGGCGTAGCCATACATGACCGAACTTACCACGACCACCAGTTTGACGAACAAACTTACCTTCAACTTCAACAGTTTGACGGATGGTTTCACGGTAGGCTACCTGCGGCGCACCGATGTTCGCTTCAACGCCAAACTCACGCTTCATACGATCAACGATGATGTCAAGGTGCAATTCGCCCATACCAGAGATGATGGTTTGACCTGATTCTTCGTCAGTACGCACACGGAATGATGGGTCTTCTTTTGCCAGACGACCTAGTGCGATAGACATCTTCTCTTGGTCAGCTTTGGTCTTAGGCTCAACCGCTAGAGAAATAACTGGGTCTGGGAATTCCATACGCTCAAGGGTAATAACATTGTCGTTATCACACAGCGTGTCACCAGTAGTTACATCTTTTAGACCAACGAATGCTACGATGTCACCTGCGCGAACTTCGTCCACTTCATTTTGGCTGTTTGCGTGCATCTCAACGATACGACCGATACGCTCACGCTTCATCTTAACAGGGTTATAAACGCTGTCGCCTTGTTTTGCAACACCTGAGTAAACACGAACGAATGTCAAGTTACCCACATATTTGTCGTTCATGATTTTGAACGCTAGGGCTGCAAATGGCTCGTCATCCGAAGACTCGCGGCTACCTTCAGTTTCGTCTTTGTCATCTAGGATACCCTTGATGGCTTCAACGTCAGTTGGTGCTGGCAAGAACTCGATGACCGCATCAAGCATACGCTGAACACCTTTGTTTTTGAAGGCAGTACCACAAAGCATTGGCTGGATTTCGCAAGCCAAAGTACGGGCACGCAGACCAGCGACGATGTCTTCACGGCTCAAATCACCTTCTTCTAGGTATTTGTCCATCAATTCTTCTGAGCTTTCGGCAGCTGCTTCAACCATGTTGTTGCGCCATTCTTCAGCAACATCAACCAGGTCAGCAGGAATATCGCCATACTCAAACTTCATGCCTTGAGATTCTACATCCCAGATGATGGCTTTCATTTCTAGTAGGTCGATGACACCTTCAAAGGTATCTTCCGCACCGATTGGCACAACCACTGGTACAGGGTTGCCGCCCAGACGAGTTTTAACTTGCTCAACCACACGGAAGAAGTTTGCACCAGTACGGTCCATTTTGTTTACGAACGCAAGGCGTGGTACACGGTATTTGTTCGCTTGACGCCATACGGTTTCAGATTGAGGCTGTACACCACCAACCGCACAATAAACCATGCACGCACCGTCAAGAACACGCATAGAACGCTCAACTTCGATGGTGAAGTCAACGTGGCCGGGGGTGTCAATTAGGTTGATGCGGTGCTCTGGGAATTGATCAGACATACCTGACCAAAAGCAAGTGGTTGCAGCAGAAGTAATGGTAATACCACGCTCTTGCTCTTGCTCCATCCAGTCCATAGTCGCTGCACCTTCGTGCACTTCACCGATCTTGTGGCTTTTACCTGTATAGAACAAAATACGCTCTGACGTGGTGGTTTTACCTGCGTCAATGTGAGCTGAGATACCGATGTTACGATATCTGTTTAAGGGAGTCTTACGAGCCATAATTTTTCCTAGAAAAATTCTGATTAAATTGGGTGTCTGATGGGTGGATTTTAGTCATTTTATGTGACAATATCATGACCATTAGACTGAATTTTGGTACGGCTTGAATGACAACTTCCATCCAAGCCGACGCATCTTTTTTAAGCAAGATTCAAAAAATCTGCCTAAATTAGAAGCGGAAGTGTGAGAACGCTTTGTTAGCGTCTGCCATGCGGTGAACATCATCACGCTTCTTGATGGCAGCACCCTTGCCTTCTGCAGCATCATTTAGCTCGCCAGCTAGGCGTAGAGCCATTGATTTTTCAGAACGCTTAGCGGCAGCGTCAGCCAACCAACGCATTGCTAGGGCTGTACGACGGGAGGGGCGTACTTCCATAGGTACTTGGTAAGTTGCACCACCAACACGGCGAGCTTTCACTTCTACCGTTGGGCGAACACTTTCTAACACTTCTTCAAAGAAAGCCACAGGATCTTCAACATTACGCTTGGCTGCAACTGTTTCTAGCGCACCATAAACGATTTTTTCTGCGACTGATTTTTTACCATCGACCATCACATGGTTGATGAATTTAGCGATGGTTTGGCTGCCGAATTTTGGATCTGGTAGGATTTCACGGGCAGCGACGACACGACGTCTTGGCATAATAGTTCCTTATATCTTCAGGATAATCTGGTATAAAAGCTAGCTTAACCAGCCTTACTGCGCATTTGGGTTTGACACACCAAACCCTAAACTACGCAAATGATGTCTTAGGCTTATGCCTTAGGACGCTTAGCACCGTACTTAGAACGGCCTTGTTTACGATCTTTCACGCCTGCACAGTCAAGTGCACCACGAACAGTGTGATAACGAACACCTGGTAAGTCTTTAACACGACCACCACGGATCAATACAACGCTGTGCTCTTGAAGGTTGTGACCTTCACCGCCGATGTAGCTAGACACTTCATAGCCTGAAGTTAGGCGTACACGGCACACTTTACGCATGGCTGAGTTAGGTTTTTTTGGAGTCGTAGTATATACACGAGTACATACGCCACGACGCTGTGGGCATGCTTGTAGTGCAGGTACTTTCGACTTCTCGGTAATGGTCTTACGACCTTTACGGATAAGTTGGTTTGTGGTTGCCATTGGCAATTTCTCCCGTTAGTAACAATATGGCTAGCTGTATTTTTTACAAATAGCCGACTTATCCCCACTTGGGGGCAATATATTATATGTGCAAATACAAAAAAATACAAGGGCAAAATGATATTTTCAATTTGCCCTTGCGTTTTGGTTCATGGTTTGTGATGACAAGCAGTGATTATTTGCTCATGACACCCTAAACCACAACCGAGTCACGCATCAATCACGCATCAATCACGCGTGATCGTTTTGGTCGTCTTGCAAGACATCCGCCGCCTCAGTGACATCATCTTCGCCCTGCTGCACCAACAGCTGCGGGCGCTCTGGACGGAAAGTCGCCATCGCAGTGCCCAGCACCTCTTCGATCAGCTCTCTGTTGTAGTAGGCGCTTGTACCGACCGACGCCACTGGCAAAATGCGTTTAAACCAGCTGACATTCAATTTGTCAATGTCAATAAAGTGCGACAAATCGTCTAGCTGCTTGGCAAAAGTGTCACCCGTGCGGTATTTTAGACCAACTTTTTGTAATTCTTGTTTCAGACCTGAATCCTGAGCATTGATAAAGAAAGCATTGCCCAGTGCCAGTGCTGTTAAGATCACTTGCTTTTCTTGCAGCTTGCTCAGATTGGCGCCAGACAGCACACCATAGGCAAGCTTGATGCCGTCAGCACCTGTCAAAGGCTTATCATAAATGAGTGCCAGCTGGTACACAGACTTTAATGACACCATCAGTAGCCAAGCTGTATCCGCCACCACGCCTTTGATACCAAACAGACCTGACAGACCACCCATCACCGCCAAAGCACGGTTTTGGTTTGCCACATCACGGGCAAAGTCGTCACGCTCAGCGTCTGTCAGATTTGCCAATTTGCCAAAGCGACTGTCTTTTTGTAGGTCTTTTTTCGCCCAGTTATTCGCCCAGTGTGCCGCCTTGTCAAAAATCGCCTTTGAAATGCCCTCAGCATTGGCAGACGGTGCGACCTTACCCACCAACGACTGTGCCGTGGCAAGCTTACCGCCAAACAGCTGCGAACCGATGGTCGCCGCTTGCGTTCTGAACGCATCTTCGCCAAAGTCTTGGTTGTTTAGATCGACCGAGACAAAGTTTGTGCGCTTGGACGCACCCACACCCGCAAAATAAGCACCAATCTTCGCCAAAATACCCGATTCAGGCTTGTCGGCATTTTCTGCTTGAATGCGCTCCACATCGCCTGCCACTGCATCTACCTTGTCTTTGGCAAATTCCACAGCGTCATCAGCCTTGCTCTTGATGTCGCCGCCCAGCTGCTCGGCTTTTTCTTTGAATTCAGCGCCTTTTTGCTCTGCATCTGCCTTGATGGCATCTACTTTTTCTTGAGCATCGGCTTTAAAATCATCAAATTTATTTTTTAGGTCATCTGCAACGCTTTGTGCCGCCACAGTCGCCTCGCTCACCGCCTCTTCTGCCTGCTGTTTTAGCTCGCTTGCCTTGTCTTTGGCAGCATCGATGGCACCGCTGACTTTGTCTTTTAGCTCCGCCGCTTTGTCCTCAATGTCTGACTGCACGCTTTGCGCCTTAGTCTTGGCAGTCTCCAAAGCCTCATCAGTCTTCGCCTTGGCATCATCAATCGCTGCCTCGCCTTGGGCTTTTAGATCATCAAACTTATCCTCAGCATCAGCTTTTAAAGTCTGTGCTTTATCCAGTGCTTGCGTCTTGACCGCATCCGCCTTCTCCAAAGCCTGATCTTTTAGTGCATAAGCCTTATCTTCGACTTCCTCTTTAAGAGATGTCGCTGCCTCTTTGACTTCGCTCACCTGCTCTTTGGCGGCATCCAGCTTGTCTTGTGCCTGCTCTTTTACTTCCAAAGCCTTGTCTTCAACTTTATCTTTGATGTTGGCTTTATCGGCTGATTTGTCTTTTTTATCATCTTTGTCTTGATGAGCTTTTTCCGACTTATCTTTGCTTTCTTTGCCGCTTTCTTTACTTGGCTCATCTTCTGACTTGGCATCTTCTTGATCCACCGCGTCCTTGATAGAGCCTTTTACCACCAGCACATCTTGCACTGACTTATTGGCGATGTCCACATGACCGACAACTTCCACGCCATCCGTATTTTCTAAGGTCTCGGCAAGCTGATCAAGATTTTTGTTATTTACTTCATTGTTTGTTGCGTTTGACATTTATTATCTCCTTTTCAATTTCAATAACTATCAAAAACAAGCTAAGAGTATCACAAAATTCAGCGATTCGCTAAATAAATAAGTTAGGTGAATTGTTACCGTATCAAGCAATTATTACAGAGCGTTTAATTAGTGAAAACCAAAACCGCCAAATCCATAAAAACACACAGCAATAAGCCAAAGCCAAGCCTATGTTTTGCCAAAAAATCATCAATCTTTGAGAAAACTTTCCCATCTTTCAAATAATTTGTTACAATAGTCAAAATACAAGTGTAAACTTTTTCTCAGCAAATTTGACTGGATAACTTAATAGGAAACATCATGAAACGAGTCGTCATCACAGGCATGGGCATTGTCTCAAACATTGGCAATGATTTGGCAAGCGTTACCGAAAATTTAAAGGCGGGCAAATCGGGCATTATTTTTAATCAAAGCTATGCCGACAATGGCTTTAAATCGCAAGTTTCTGGCTCAATTGACAAAGACGCATTGGACACCGCCCAAATTGACCGCAAATTAAAACGCTTTATGTCGGACGCAAGCCTATATGCCTATGTCTCAGCATTGTCTGCCATTGAGAGTGCAGGTCTCACCCTTGATGATGTGGCGGACAATGTGCGTGTGGCGGTGGTCGCAGGCTCGGGTGGGGCAAGCACGGCAGATGTCGTAAGTTCGGTGGATAACATGAAAGAAAAAGGACTTCGGGGCGTGGGGGCGGTTGCCGTGCCTAAGATTATGAGCAGTACGGTGTCAGCAACTTTGGCAACGGGGCTAAAAATCAAGGGCATTAGCTATTCGCTGTCGTCTGCCTGTGCCACATCGAGCCACTGTGTCGGTCATGCCATGGAGCTGATTCAGCTTGGCAAGGCGGACGTGGTACTGGCAGGCGGTGGCGAGAGCGAGCATTGGACGCAGTCGTGTATGTTTGATGCGATGGGGGCGATGAGTACCCAGTACAACGACACGCCAACCACCGCCAGCCGTCCTTATGACACGACCCGTGATGGCTTTGTCATTGCAGGTGGTGGCGGTATGGTGGTCGTTGAGAGCTTAGAACACGCTACCGCTCGTGGGGCGAACATTTTGGCGGAGATTGTCGGCTATGGGGCAACCTCCGATGGGGCGGAGATGGTTGCCCCAAGTGGCGAAGGGGCGACCCGTTGTATGCAAATCGCCCTAACGCAGGCAGGGCTTGACACGGTGGACTATGTTAATTCGCACGGCACCAGTACGCCACTTGGCGACATTACTGAGCTAAATGCCATCGCAGAGGTGTTTGGCGGTGCGGAAAAAACACCGCCGATTAGCTCCACCAAATCAATGACAGGACATAGCCTAGGGGCGGTGGGCGTACAAGAGCTGATTTATTGTGTGCTAATGATGAATAATGACTTTATTGCCCCAAGCATTAACATCACTGAGCTTGATGACGGAGCAAAACCTTTTGACATCGTGCGTGAGACTCGCCACACCAAGATTAACTCAGCAATGAGTAACAGCTTTGGTTTTGGCGGAACGAACTCGGCGTTGGTGGTTAGGAAGTTTGAAGGTTAAATAAACTTAAAAAAGCCCGTTGTGATGACGGGCTTTTTTGTGTTAATATGATTCGGACAATAACATATACCAACCGAATTTAAAAACTGGCACAAAATTCACCATTGAATGGTAGGGGCGAATGATATTCGCCCTTTTGTTTAAAACCTTGATTGATTGGGCAAATGTGATTTGCCCCTACAAAACCGTATCAAATTTATTGTTTGGTTGGTATATTATGCTCATTTAAAACATAAAAACAATAATTTAAACTTGTAGGATTTTAGAATTTCATTAAAAAAATAGGTGTTATATGCCAAATAAACATATTTACAAAAGTATTTTTGGAGTTTTATTGCTTGTCCTTTTGGGGTGTCAGCCGCAAAACGCACCCAAACCCACCGAGCAGATAAACATTGACACAGCTCAGCCAAGCAAAGTAGCCCCGTCAGAACCATCGGTCTTTGTCGTATATTCAACCAATCGGCAAGCAGTAGGCAATGCAGCTTTTTATACAGGCACGCTCAATGCCAAAAATGGCTGTTTGTACATCAATGACCTGTTGATTGTGATAACAGGTCTGTATATTGATTGGCAAAATGAGCCGTTTTGGATTGGCAATCATCGGGGTGAAAAGTTTACACTTGGCGATGAAGTCAGCGTTGGCGGTTCACAAAGCAAAAACTATGATGAATATTTGACTAATGGCGTAATTAACACCCCAAATTGCAAAGCTGAAAAAGTTTGGCATGCTGTCAATATTGACAAGCCATTTTTATGATGATTAACCCTATTATTAAAATAGGGTTTTATTTTTGACAAACTTGCTTTACAATTTGCCTTTTTCTTTATCATTTTAACAATGCTCACCCATCATTTTACCACCACCCATAGCCCAAGCACCCTTACCGCCCTAATTGCCACACACCGCCCTGATTGGCAGGTGTGTTTTTTGAACAACAATCACCGTCCCGTGATTGGCATTTGCCCAAAAACCGCTTGGCACATTGAATTTGACAGCACATTCACCGCCCACCGCTATGACCGCCACACAGGGCAAAGCTTTGCCTATGCCACCACTTACAGCGATTGGCAAAAGGAACTCATCGCCTATGGCAAAAACTTGGATTGCCCCAGCCAAAAAGACGAATACACCCACGGCTTAATGGGCTTTATTGGCTATGACATATCGGCTCACGAATTAAATCCTACCATCGGTATTAAAAAAAATCAGCCCTGTGCTTATTTGGGGCATTATGATGTTTATTTAAAAAAGAGCGATGCTGGATTTGAGCTTTTTGGCATTGATGTGGGTGAATTATTTTTTAATGAGATTAAAAATGATTTGGCGGATTTATTAAAAGAAACATTAACCCAACCCCAACTCGCTCAATTTAATCCCACTTGGCAAAAACAAGATTACACCCAAGCCTTTAACCAAACCCAAGAATACATCAAAGCAGGCGATACTTATCAAATTAACCTTACCCAAAAATGGCAAGCGGATTTGGCTAATTTATCCAGCCATTTACCCAATTTACAACATCATATGAATGCTCCTTTTGCAGGTTATTTACAATTAACCAATTTTGAATTATTGTCGGTATCGCCTGAATTATTTTTTGAATTTTATGGGGAAAATGGCGACATTCATCTTGTTACCAAACCCATCAAAGGCACACGCCCACGCCACGCCAATCCTACCATTGACGATGATTTAAAAAATGAACTTAAAAACAGCGAAAAGGATATTAGCGAAAATTTGATGATTGTGGATTTACTGCGTAATGACTTGGGCAAATATGCCAAAGTCAGCACGGTAAAAACACCCAAACGCTTTGCCATTGAAAGTTTTAAAAATGTGCATCACATGGTCAGCACCATCACCGCCCAATTAAATAACAACCATTCTTTAACTGTTTTATTTGGTTCGCTTCCTGCTGGCTCAATCACGGGCACACCCAAAAAACGAGCCTGCGAAATCATTCACGAGCTAGAAATTGCGCCACGGGGGGCGTATTGTGGCACGATGGGCTATATGAATTTTGATGGCACAGGCATTTGGAATGTGCTCATTCGCACCGCCCAAAAGTCGGACAAGACCGAGCTTTGGGCAGGCGGTGGCGTTACCATCAAATCAAACTTGGACAGCGAATACCAAGAATGCACCGATAAAGTGGGGGCGATTTTGGCGGTGTTTGAATCGGCAAGCATTTAAAAGCAAATACCACGCTCAAATCGCCTGCGTACGCTCGATCAGCCACGCTTTAGCATCGCCATCTACTCGGTCAATCAGCTCATCATGCACTTTTTTGTGATAACTATTAAGCCAGTCTTTTTCTTCTTTGGTCAATAGATTTGGCAGTATTAAGCGAGTGTCAAACGGACAAAGCGTCAAATCCTCAAAACGGGCAAATTCGCCAAACTCTGTGTGATGAGCAGGCACGGTTGCGACCAAATTTTCCAGACGAATGCCCCATTTGCCTTCACGATACAGCCCTGGTTCGTTACTGGTAATCATGCCGTATTGCATGGTGCGTTCGGGCAAAGTGGGTGCATTACGAGAAATCACTTGCGGCCCTTCATGCACATTTAAAAAATACCCCACGCCATGTCCTGTACCATGACCATAATCCAAACCCTGTTGCCAAAGCTCATTGCGTGCCAGCACATCCAGCTGAGCGGACGGTATGCCCATAGGATAGACCGCCCTTGCCAAGGCAATGTGTGCTTTTAATACATAAGTAACATCTTTTTTGGCGTCATCGCACACCACGCCAACACTTGCCATGCGAGTGATGTCGGTCGTGCCGTTATAATACTGAGCCCCCGAGTCAATCAACAGCAGTCCATCGCCTTGTAAGGTCGCACAAGTATCGGCTTCGGCTCGGTAATGTACGATCGCCCCATTGCCACGAAAACCTGCAATCGTATCAAAACTGGCACAAACATGGTGTGGCTGCCGACTGCGTGCGTCATTAAGCAAAGTGTCAATATCCACTTCATTGAGCGTCTCGCCTGCATGGATACGCCGTTCAAAATCACTAAAAAACTCGCACAACGCCGCCCCATCTTGACGCATCGCTTCACGCACATGACCCAGCTCACGGTCGGTTTTGACTGCTTTTAGTACCGTACTTGGGCTCATCGCACGCTGGATATGGACGCTCTTTGGCACACTGGCGATGGTGTTTATGGCGACTTTGGCAGGATCAATGAGTAGCGAGCCTGACACCGTAGCAAGGGTGGACACCACAGAGTCATAATCTGCCACTTGAATGCCTGCCTCTTGCAAGGCGGCTTTTGCCTGAGCGTCTAATTTATCACCATCAACAAACAAAGTCGCCCCATCTGCACAAATCAATAAATGCGACAAAAACACAGGATTAAACGACACATCCATGCCACGCAAATTGGTCAGCCATGCAATGTCGTCCAAACTTGAAATCAGATGAAAATCCGCCCCCAGTGTTTGCATTTTTTGGCGAACTTGGCTCAGCTTATCCAAAGCAGACACATCAACAAATGCCGATGGATGCGGATAAATCGGCTCACAAGGCAAACCACATCTGTCTTGCCACACTTCTGCAAGCACATCCAACTTGGTCATTAGGCGGATATTCTTGGCACAAAAAATCTCATTTAAACGGTCAAATTCTGCCACCGACAGCACCGCCCCATCAATGGCGACCACCGCCCCATCAGGCAAATAATCCGCCAAAAACTGCCCAAAGGTTGGGTGATTTTGCTCCATTTTTTGTAGCTCAATTCCCGTACCATCAAGCTGTATCGGTGCTTGTACCCAATAACGAGAATCCGTCCACAGCCCTGCGGTGTCGTGCGTCAAAACCAGCGTCCCCACCGAACCTGTAAAGCCAGACACCCAAGCACGACCCTGCCAATATTCAGGCAAATACTCAGACATGTGCGGATCAGCAGAAGGGATAATCAGAGCATCGATGCCGTGCGACTGCATGACTTGACGAATGCGTGCGATACGCTCTTGACGAGCCTTTATAGAATTTGACATGACAATTACCTTTTTATATTTTTGACATCTAAAATGATAAAAATACTCACTGTTAAAATTGACTGTTAAAATTTTTAATAGCAATTTTTATCATCACAATCACCATTGTATCACAGCTTTTCCTATAAGCTCAATTTTGCGATAACTTAGCAAATCATGGTACAATCACGCTTTTTTACCTGCGTATCTTAATGACGCACTCACACGCCTTTTAACACCCAAAAAATGACAATCACACAAATCCAACGACTGCGAACCTATCGAGTGGCACTGCTTGCCTTTGCTGCATTTATTTTTAACACCACCGAATTCATGCCAATCGCCCTACTCTCTGACATTGGCGCAAGCTTTGGCAGGTCGGTCGATGATGTCGGCATCATGATGACGGTCTATGCGTGGCTCGTGGCGCTGATGTCGCTGCCGCTCATGCTACTGACTGCCAACATGGAGCGAAAACGCCTACTGATGGGGATTTTCGCCCTATTCATCATCAGCCACGCCCTATCAGCAGTGGCGAATAGCTTTGGCGTTTTGCTTGTGGCTCGGGCAGGCGTGGCGTTTTCTCATGCCATTTTTTGGTCAATCACCGCAAGCCTTGTGGTTAGGCTTGCCGACAAACACAAAAAAGCCCAAGCCCTAGGACTGCTCGCCACAGGCTCAGCCCTTGCTGTGGTATTGGGCTTGCCCATTGGGCGACTGGTGGGGCAATGGCTCGGCTGGCGGACGAGCTTTGCTTTGATTGGTGTGCTTGCTTTGGTGTGTCTTGTGATTTTACACCGAATTTTACCCAAGCTGCCCAGTCGCAATGTCGGTAGCATTCAAAGCCTGCCTGACATCGTCAAAAACACGCCACTGCTGTTCGTCTATGGCATCATCTTGCTCATCGTGACGGCACATTTTACGGCGTACAGCTACATTGAGCCTTTTATGCTCAATATCGTGCAATTATCCGCCAGTGCAACGACTTGGATTTTGCTCATGTTTGGTGCGGCAGGGATTTTGACCAGCTGGCTGTTTGGGCGGTATTATGAGCGCTTGGGGCAGAGATTTTTATGGGTGGCGCTGGTCTTGGTGGCAGCAGGATTATTTTTCATGCATATCTTGGCGGATGTTTCTGCGCTTTGGATTATGAATGCTTTTTTGTGGGGCATGGGGGCGACTGCCATCGGTCCGACTTTGCAGATGCAGGTGCTGCGCCTTGCGCCCAAATACACCGATGTGGCGATGAGCCTGTTTTCTGGGATTTTTAACATCGGCATTGGTGGCGGTGCTTTGGTAGGCAGCGTCGTCATCGGCACGCTTGGGCTGTCTTATGTAGGCTATGTCGGCATGGCGGTCGCATTGCTTGCGATGCTTACGCTCATCATTAGCAGTAAAATCCGTTCGCTATCTTAGCTTCGCCAAACCCCATTTTATAAAAGTAAAAATTTACTCACGGACATGGCATGGCAACTGATAAATATTGGGCCAATAAAAATAGTCGCAGACAAACTGTAAAATGACCATAAAATTTGATTTTAGGCAGTGGAGACGAACAATTTTTCGCCCAATAGTACCAATGGGGCAAATCATCCGCCCCTACAAGTCGTAAAAAATCAGCTTGGGTGATTTTAAATGGATGGTTTACATCATTTATCATCGCATTAACATCGCACCAATAAAAAAGCCCTGCTTTACCAACAGGGCTTTTGACGGGCAGGCTGCACCAGCCCATTTTTAAAGATTTTTTGATTGTCAATGTCAAAAACACCGACAATCAGCAAGCATCACTTATTCTCAGTGGTGGTCGCCTCTACCGCTGCTTGTGCCTCTGCTTTTTGCTCGGCGGTCTCTGCCACAGGTGCAGCATTGGTGGTCTCAGCAGGTGCGCTCTCGGCAGCTGGCTTGTCCTCGGTGGCGGTCGCTTGCGTTGGGGCTTGCGTATTGTCGCCTGTTTGTTCAAGCTTTTGCTGTGCTTCTGCTACGGCAGCGTCACTGGCTTGCATGTTTGCTGCTGGCGCTTCTTCGGCAGCAGGCGCAACCTCAGCCGCTGCCTCTACTGGTGCTGTCGGCTGATGCTCGCCTGCTGGACGCAGCCATGCCGAAACAGCGATGCCAGCGATCATCACAAGTAAAAGAGCGATACCAACCAGCGCTGCAAGGGTTTCTTTGGTTGGGTTGTTATTTGATGCGTCATGTGCCATAAATCACCTGTCGTCACGATGGGTTAATGTCAATTAAAATAAATTTACTCTATTATATACCAAATTTTACTTTTTTGTACAATTCCTTTGACACATTAAGGGATTATTATGCAAATTATTGAACAAAAAAGCACTTCTGACAAAGCTTTGCGTCATTTTAATCACGCACGCCTTTGCCAGTGTAGTGCATTTGGGTGCGGCTACTGGTGTTTTGTTGGCGTTTTGCCACAAAGCTTAGCACAAACAGCAGCAAAGCCAGCGCCAGCATCGGATAGCTGCCAAATCGTACAAATGGCGTCACACCCGTCATCATCGGCACCTCACCACGCAAGACTGTACGCTCAAACTGCGGCGCCATGCTGACAATCCCGCCCTTGTGGTCGATGATGGCGGTGATGCCAGTGTTGGTGGCACGGATGAAATAACGCCCTGTTTCAAGGCTACGCATCTGCACCATCTGCAAATGCTGCCAAGGACCTGCCGTCGTGCCAAACCACGCATCATTTGAAATGGTGAGTAGCACCTGAGCGTTTTTGGCATTGTGGCGAGTGGTGTCCGGATAAGCCACCTCATAGCAGATCGCCGCTCCCATGTTTCGCCCTTTCACCATCAATGGCGGCTGCGTGCCATCGCCTGCGCTGATGCTCATCGCGCCCTGCATGTTGGCAAGGTCAGGAAGTAAATTAAACACCCCTTCAAAAGGGATGTACTCGCCAAAAGGTACAAGATTTTGTTTTTTATAAAGACTGGTGCCATTTTGTTCGATGGCGGCGACGCTGTTATAGATGGGCGGATAAAGATCTTTGGTCTCATCATAGCGCTCAAAATCACGATACATAAGCCCTGTGATCCACGCTGAGTCTTGAGTCATGGCGGTATTGGCGATGCCATTGATGAAAGGTGCTGCCTCATCATGAAACATCGGTATCGCTGCCTCTGGCCAGATGACGACATCCCGCCCCCACTCGCCTCGTGACAGCGCCTCGTAGATTTCTAGGGTTTGCACTCGATACTCGGTCAGCCATTTGAGATCTTGTGGGATATTGCCTTGCACCAAAGAGACAGACAGCTCATCGTCCTTATCCACCACCACCCAGTCAATCTGAGCCAAGGCAAAGCTTGCAAGTAGCGCCAGAGCAGACAACAGCAAAAATCCCAATTTTTGACGAAACAGCTCCACCACAGACGCCGCAAACAGCACCGCCACAAAGCCGACGCCAAGCACGCCAAGCACAGGGGCAACACCGCTCGCCCACGCCTGCCCAGTGAAAGCATAGCCCATAAACAGCCAAGGAAAGCCAGATAAAACCCATGTTTTTAGCCACTCTTGCGCCACCCAAAGCGAGGTAAAAGCCAGCGGCTGACGACCAACAAATTTCACAAACACCCAAGCAAACAGCGCATGAAACAGCCCCATGACCAGCGCCATCAGCACAATCATCACCACCGCCAATGCAGGCGAAATCGAGCCGTACTCATGAATCGAATGATACAGCCAAGACGCACCGACAGCCCAAGCGCCAAATCCATAAGCCAGCCCAAGCCAAAACGCCCGACGAGGCACAGTCTCACGCACCAAAAGTGCATACAGTGCCATCACAGAAAATATCGCCACAGGCCACAGATAATATGGTGCTAAGGCAAGACTAAACACGCCCCCTGCGATGAGCGCTGCCACGAACGACAGCCACATTGGCAGCACCAGCGCTTTTGCTTGACGGCTTGGTCTGGCGGGGATTTTTGGGTGATAAATGGGTTTTTGGGTCATGGTGCGACTCTTTTTTGTGTTATTTTATAAATTGG
Organism: Moraxella nasibovis; assembly: GCF_029581575.1. NCBI lineage: Bacteria > Pseudomonadati > Pseudomonadota > Gammaproteobacteria > Moraxellales > Moraxellaceae > Moraxella > Moraxella nasibovis. The sequence continues at coordinate 1,969,033 of NZ_CP089975.1, forward strand.
TAAAATCTATGACAGCCTTTACATGCCCGCCCAGATGTTCGCTCCGATGATGGTGATGAATTCTTGCATGAGTAGCAGCGCAAAAATCGCCGCAATCGGTGATAAATCCAGCATACCCAGATTTGGTATGATACGGCGAAATGGCGCAATGATTGGCTCAGACAGCTGCATGATGAGATGCACCGCAGGGTGCGAGACATTCATCAGCATCACCACCCAGCTTGCCACCACCGAGCCGATGATGATGTAGCGCAGCATCGCCAAAAACTTAATGATCGCTTGTAGCGTGCCTGCAAAAAACAGCTTGACCGCACTGATCGACTCACCGAGCAAAAAAGCGTTGGCAGAAATATTGATCCAATACAAAATCAGCATCAGCACCACCGCAGCCGTGCTGATGTGCCGCTCCGTGCCGACATTTGGCAAAATACCAGAAAAAACATCCACCACACGAGTCATGCGTCTGGTGGCTTGCATATAAGGGCTTTTGGCATCGACTTGCGCAAATTCAAACATGAATCGCACAAATAAGACCATGAGCGCAAAGTTGATCGCAGCATTGATAAGAATAAAAACAGGTGAATTCATAAAACGATACTAATTTGACTTAAATGATTGATATTAAAAATAAAATTTTCGCCGAATCAAGACGCATCTTGCCCAAGCAGCTCGCCAAGCTCTCGGCTGCGATGAGCGCAGGCTTTCATGCCGTCTTGCAAAATCTGCCCCATGCCCTGCTCGGCAAATACTGACAACGCCGCCGCAGTCGTGCCACCTTTGGAAGTTACCTGCGTTCGTAGCACGGCAGGATCGGCAGTTTTGGCAAGCTCGCCTGCACCAATAAGGCTTTGGATTGCCAAGGATTTCGCCTGCTCTGGGGGCAGCCCCATCGCCACCGCCTGCTCAATCATATTTTCTAGCACATAGAAAAAATACGCAGGGGCAGAGCCTGCCACCGCTGTTACGGCGTGCATTTGCTCTTCATCATCCAGCCACGCCACCAAGCCTGACGCACGCATGATGTCGCTTGCCACCGCCTTATCATCATCGCTGACTTGGCTAGCAAACAACCCTGTCGCCCCAAGCCCAATGCTTGACGGCAAATTTGGCATACTGCGGACAATTTTATCATAGCCCCCGAGCATTTTGGTTAATGTCGCCACCGACAATCCTGCCGCCACCGACAGCACCAGCTGACCAGACAAATAAGACCTTATCTCTTGACAAACTTCACTCATCACCTGTGGCTTGACCGCCAGCACCACCACATCGGCATCACGGATAATCAAATAAGCGTCATCTGGTGCGACCGCCTGCACGCCTTTGGCAATAAAACTGGCACGCTTAGACTCGTTGTCATCCGACACCAAAACATCAAAGGCAAGTCCTTGCTCTTTTTTGACTTTTAATAGACCGTCAATGATGGCATTTGCCATGTTGCCACCACCGATAAAAGCGATTTTTTTGTGGGTTAAGCTATTCATGAATACTCCTGCCTGTCTTTTTAATTGAAAGAATGATTGGGAAATATACCTACCGAACTAATAAAGCAATACAACTTTTGTAGGTTAGGGGGCTGAGCGTAACCCAACATATTATTGCAACTCATTGAATTTGTTGGGTTTTCGTAAGCAGAGCCCAACCTACGACATCATATCATTTTGTGGTCATTTTGCCATTCAGTAGATATGACTAAAAAATCATGCGATGGCTAAAAATCTAAGCACACCAAGCCAACAAAGCCGTCATTTTACACCATCTACGCCCAGCACGCAAAACTTCGCACCCATCGCACTGCCTTTTTTGTCCAGCCGATCCAATCGCCACGCACGCCCCACCGTCAAAATCAGCACAGGCACGCCATCAACCACAACCTGCCACAGATGATCTCTTAGCCATACAGGTACGCCAAGGCTTTGCACCAGTTTTTTGCCGTGCAGATGCTTGGTCATACCGCCCATGGCAAATGGCACTCGCATCTGACGAGTGATTGGCATGATGTGTATTTGCCTGCCCAAAAACTCTGGCAAAACCTGCCAAATGATCGCAACATTTTGGGTGCGTCTTAATCGCACCACGCCATCATTAGACGGTGTCATCATGTGGTCTATTGGCATATCTGCGATACCTGCCGCATTATCCACTGTATTATCCGCCATTAAGCACGCCCAAGCGTCCATACGATAGCGATACACTCGCCCACCATAGCGACAAATCACATAGCCGTGCACGCCCTGCCAAAATAGCCGAGTCTGATGGTCTGCATCTGTGCGATGAATGAGCGTCAGCACTTCTTGGACAAGTCTTTGATTGGGCGGTAGTGGTTCATCTAGCGACAGCCACGCATGAATGAGCGATGACTGCACCACAGACGGCAAAGACTGCACGCTTGCCACCGACAACACCTGACAAAACGGTGCTTGCGACCACTCATCTTGGCAATATGCCAATTTTTCATCAATCAGCAATGATACAATTTGACCAGCTTCGTAAAGTAGCTGACTGCTACGAGCGATGTTTTGCACCGCTTGTGGATTGATTTGCCCAAACACTGGCAATACATGATTGCGAAGTTTGCCACGCACATGAGCATTGCTGGTATTGGTAACATCATCCACATAAGGCAGGGCGTGCTGGCTGGCAAATTGGCTGATCTGCGTACGAGCCATACCAAGCATGGGACGAAACAGCTGTATGTCTTTATCCAAAATCCGCCGCCACTGCCATGATTTCATCGCCGACAGCCCTGCCACGCCTGCCCCATTGATCAGACGCATGAGCAAGGTCTCGGCTTGGTCGTCTGCATGATGAGCCAGTAGTAGCACATCGCCTGACTGCATGACGCTTGCCAATGCCGTGTAGCGTGCGTCTCTGGCGATGGTTTCGCTGTTTTTAGCCAATTTGACGGGTAAAATGTGACAGCCAAAGCCGTGCGTTTTTGCCCAAGTTGCCACCAAATCCGCCCACTCATCATTGACCGCCTGCCAACCATGATGAACATGGAGTAAAATCGGCAACACTGGCAAATCGCCCTGCTCGTACAGGCACTTACACGCCCACGCCAACGCCAGCGAATCTCGTCCGCCACTGCACGCCAAAAACAGCCGACTCTCAGACAGCTTGTTGTGATGGGCTTGAAAAACCGTTGATAATTGAGTAAGCATGAGCGATATAAATCAAAACAATACACCCACCGAATCAAAAAGCAACCATAAAAAGTCATGTGATGTCGTAGGTTGGGTTGAGTAAAACGAAACCCAACAAATTTATTGGTTTACGCCCAAAATGATGGGTAAAACCCACCCTACATAACTTTATCGGTTTGGTTGGTATATCAATTCAGTGAGTATCTATAAATAAATAAAAAAGCCAGAATGTTTATTCTAGCTTTTTTGGACGGTTTTTAATAGTAAAATTTCACACAAGTCTTACAGCGACACGGTAGAATTAAACGCCATCAGTCTTTGATAACGCTGCTCTAACAGCTCATCAATAGAAAGCTGTGTCAATTCAGCCAGCTGACGAGTCAATAGCTCTTTTAAGGCACTCATCACCGCCTCAGGTGCTTCATGAGCCCCCACGCCTTCGGCAATGACTTCATCAATCAAGCCAAGCTGATGCAAATTATTGGCGTTTAGCTTTAAGGCTTCGGACGCATCAGGGGCTTTTTCAGCAGTTTTCCAAAGAATAGATGCGCAGCCCTCAGGCGAGATGACCGAATAAATGCTGTTTTCTAGCATATTAACCTTGTCCGCCACACCAATCGCCAACGCCCCACCTGAGCCACCTTCGCCGATGACGGTGGCGATGACGGGCGTTTTTAGGCTACTAAATACCGCAATGGATTTGGCGATGGCTTCCGCCTGCCCACGCTCTTCAGCCCCCACCCCTGGATATGCCCCTTGCGTGTCAATGAAGGTAAATACAGGCAAGCCAAAGCGTTCTGCAAGCTGCACCAGACGAATGATTTTGCGGTAGCCTTCTGGATTTGCCATGCCAAAATTGTGGGCGATACGCTCACGAGTAGAACGCCCACGATGCTGACCGACCACCAGCACAGGCTCGCCATTAAAGCGCGCCAAGCCACCGATGATCGCTCTGTCATCAGCGAACGCTCTATCGCCATGCAATTCATCAAATTCTGTAAATAATGCCGACACATAATCCAAAAACAGCGGACGCTTGGCGTGGCGAGCAAGCTGAACACTTTCCCAAACTGTACTCATCTGATTATCCCAATGAACAAATGTAAACTTAATCTAGTTTAGCATATTTTTTAGATTTTCAACAATGATTTTTTCAAGTGATGGTTGAATCCACCAAAATCACACCACTTCAAGCGTGATGCCCCACTTGGCAAACTGAGCCACATCCGCCCCAAGCTGTGAATAAATCAGCTCTTCGTGCAAACCCTCGCCCACCACGACTTGCCAGAGATCTTTTGTGATGATGTTTAGTGAAATGGGGGCGGCTTTGGTGGTGCGGCTTTGATTTGCCTGCACCGCCAGACGCAGCAATAGGCACAAATACACCAGCTTACGACCGCCCAAGTTTTCCACCACATCTTTTGCGTCTGTTTTGAGTTTTCGTCTGTGATGCAGGGCAATCTGCGCCATCATCGCCTGACCTACTTGCGAAAAGCCAGCAATATCAGAAAATTCTAGCAAATACGCACTGTGCTTTTGATAATTACTATGCCCAATCGCCAAGCCAATTTCGTGCAAATTTGCCGCTCGGCGGAGCAAATCACGATCTTCATCATCAAAGCCGAGCTTATCTTTCACCGCATCGAACAATCTGGCACAAGTATTCATCACTCGGGCTGCCTGCTTGATATTGACCGAATAACGCTCCGCCATCGCCGCAATGCTACGGTCTCTGACATCTTCATCGCCAGAACGCCCAAGCATGTCATACATCACGCCTTCACGCAGCGCCCCGTCAGAGTAGCCCAGCTCGCTCACGCCCAGCGTCTGCATGATGGCGTACAATTCTGCCACTCCCGCTGGAAACACCGACTGACGATGAGCTTTTACACCCTCAAAATCAATCTTATCAATGCGCCCAAGTTTAATCAAATGGCGCTTTAATCTCTCCATGCCCTCGATGGTGATGCGCTCATCTGCCAAGCCAAGCTCTCGAAGCACCAAAAGCGCCGCCTTTGCCGTACCGCTCGATGCGATGGCGTTGTCCCAGCCGACTTTTTTGTAGCGTTTTTCAATGGAGAGTAGCTCGGTTTTGGTGGCTTTCATGGCACTGTCAAACGCCGATTCGGTGATTTTGCCATCAGCGAAAAACTTCTTGGTAAAAGACACACAGCCCATCTGCAAACTTTCCATCTCAATCGGCTCAAAGCCCTGCCCGATGATAAATTCGGTAGAGCCGCCGCCGATGTCAATGACCAGTCGCTTGTCGGTACTGGCGTTTGAGTGCGACACGCCCAGATAGATGAGACGAGCCTCTTCACGCCCTGCGATGATTTCAATGGGCTTGGGCAGTAGCTGATTGGCACGCTTGATGAACTCTTGGGCATTGACCGCCTTACGAAGGGCGTTGGTCGCTACCACACGCAGTAGGCTTGGATTGACCTCCGTCACATGCTGAGCAAAGCGGTGCAGACAGTCCAGCCCACGCTGCATTGCCTCCTCAGACAGTACATTATTTTCATCAAGACCTGCGGCAAGCTGCACCTTTTCAGAGATAGAGGCGACTTTACGAATCTCGCCATGATCAAGCCTAGCAATCGCCAAATGAAAGCTGTTCGAGCCCAAATCAATCGAGCCGATCAGCTCATCTCGCCCCACCAAAGCCCCTGCTTCGGTGATGGATTTGGCGATTTGTTCATGGCGGGCGGTGGTGTCTATCATGACAGGTTTCATAAGTTTTCCTAAGTTTGTCAAAGTGATTGTCATTCATCATGGCAATCGTGTCAGCCAATACAATCTGGCAATTTACTCGCATTCATCTTAATAATTTAAGACAATTTGTCGTGTCTGACAATGGTTTTTTAAGTAAAATCAAAGAAAATCACGATTTTTTGCATGCAATCAAAAATTCGCACTCTTTGGGAAATAGATTTGCCATGTCAGACGGCACATCGGCAGAAAATTGGTTTGGTGTTTTTTCATCATCACCCATCATTGTCAACTGCCATGCGTGTAGGCACAGTCTTGGCACAGCAGGGGCGGATGTCGTCAGGTATTTGTCATCGCCAAGCAAGGCATGACCAATGCTTGCCATATGCACACGAATCTGGTGTGTCCGCCCTGTCAAAGGCGAAGCACGCACCAGACTGACCGCCTCACCATTCATCTCAAAACGAGCCAGCACCTCAATGTGTGTTTGGCTGGGCTTTCCCTCCAAATGCACCTTGACACGGCGCTCGCCACTGGCTAGGGTGTATTTTAGTAGCGGTTTATCAATGGTCTGCTTATCCGCCTTGACATGACCTGCCACCAGACATAGATAGCTTTTTTTGATGGTTTTTTCACGAAATTGGTCTTGCAATGCCTTTAAAACACTGCGTTTTTTGGCGATAAGCAGCAGTCCTGAGGTGTCTTTGTCAATGCGATGAACAAGCTCCAAATACTTTTTGCCCGTCGCCACTCGCATCGCCTCAATCACGCCAAAACTCTCGCCAGAGCCGCCATGCACCGCCATACCGTGTGGCTTATTTAGCACAATCAAGCCTTCATTTTCAAAGACAATTCTACCCAGCAACCCCTGAGCCAAACGCTCTGACACCACAGGTTCATCTTTTACTGACAAACGCACAGGGGCGACACGCACCACATCACCAACATAGACACGGTCGTGCGGTTTGACTCGCTTTTTATTCACACGAATCTCATCATCACGAATCAGCTTGTACAGGTGCGAACGGGGCAGTCCTTTTAGACGCGCCAGCAGAAAATTATCAATCCTTTGATCGTCTTGGTTTGCCGTCACCGTCAAAAAATTCACCCGACTAAAATCACTGATGATGTCATCGGCACTTTGCGCTTTGTGGGCAGATTTTGGTTTGGTGGCAGAATTTTGGCGAAAATTTTGCGATTTTTTGGGAGAATTTGACGGTTTTTTCATGATTTTGGCAATTTTTGATAAATTTTAATAAAAATGATGATTTTTTGATAGGAAAATTGGCGAAATTTTGGTATAGTTTAGCATGTTGCAGACAAAAAGGCGAAATTCTTGATTAAAAATGCCTTTTTTGACGACCTTTGAATCAATTTTTTATAAAATATCGGTCAAAGATGCCTGATTTTATAACTGCCAAGGCAGCGTATCGGTCTGACACACCGCATTGATTCACACAGCAACCCAACACATTTTTTTGGCATCATGCCGCAACATCCGTTTGAGATGTACGAAGATTATCGACCACAACGCACCAGCCCAGCCGCACTGCTGATCAGAAGGCGCGTTGAGTAAATTTTGAATCCGTTTTTATGCCATTTTCGTGGTTTATTTTGGCTCAAAAGCACAAGACAAACTCTGCTTTTGAATAAGACAACCCCAAAAAAACCACCCTAAGCCATCGGTGCAAGCGATGGGTTTGGTCGCTTGGCTTGCCTTGCGACGAGCGTGCATTTTGACATCATGCTGCCATTTGCAGCCAATTTAACCATCAAGATCAGAAAGACACACTTGATCTTTATAATCTTTTGACCCTAAGGCGTGTCATCAGACCGCCCAGACCGCTCAAACGATGTTGCTTAACTGCTTGAATCATTCAAGCGCCCAAATTAAGGAACATCATGAAACGCATTTTAATCAACGCCACGCACAACGAAGAAATTCGTGTCGCACTGTGCAAAGACAATCATCTGTATGATTTTGACCTAGAAAATCGTACTCGTGAGCAAAAAAAAGCCAACATCTACAAAGGTCACATCACCCGAGTTGAGCCGTCATTGGAAGCAGCATTTGTAGAATATGGCTCTGCTCGCCAAGGCTTTCTACCCCTGCGAGAAATCGCCCCAGAATACCTACACGGCAACGCCCGTGAAGACAGCATTCGCCAGCTTTTAAAAGAAGGCGATGAAGTCATCGTCCAAGTAGAAAAAGAAGAACGGGGCAACAAAGGCGCCGCCCTTTCTACCTACATCTCGCTGGCAGGTCGCTATCTGGTACTGATGCCAAACAACGCTAAGGCAGGCGGTATCAGCCGTCAAATCTCAGGCAAAGTCCGTGAAGAGATGAAACAAATCATCGCAAGCCTATCCATCCCAAAAGGCATGAGCGTCATCGTGCGCACCGCAGGGCTTGGCAAGGGCTTTGACGACCTACAAAACGACCTAAATCATCTGCTAGACATCTGGACATCCATCCAAGACCAAAACAAAAAACGCCCAAGCCCATGCCTGGTTCATCAAGAAGCAGGTGTGGTGACTCGTGCGGTGCGTGATTATCTGCGTGATGACATCAGCGAGGTCTGGATTGACTCAGAACACGCCTACAACGAAGCGGCAAACTTCATCGCTGCCGTCATGCCAACTCAGCTTGATAAACTGCGTAAATACACCGAATACGAGCCAATGTTCGCTCGCTTTGGCATTGAACGCCAAATTGAGACCGCCTATCAGCGTGAAGTGCGTCTGCCATCAGGTGGCTCTATCGTCATTGACCAGACCGAAGCGATGGTCGCCATTGACATCAACTCATCAAAATCCACCAAAGGCTCAGATGTCGCTGAGACCGCTTATCACACCAACCTAGAAGCCGCTGACGAAATCGCTCGCCAGCTACGCCTAAGAGACATGGGCGGTCTGATTGTCATTGACTTCATTGACATGAACGACCCACGCCACCAAAAAGATGTAGAAAAACGCTTGATTGACGCCACTCGCCACGACCGAGCCCGCGTGCAGTTTGCCGAGATTTCTAAATTCGGCTTGATGGAGATGAGCCGTCAGCGTCTGCGTCCAAGTCTTGAAGAATCCACAGGCTACATCTGCCCACGCTGTCATGGCAACGGCATGATTCGTGATTTGCGTTCGCTTGCCCTGTCTATCATGCGCCAAATTGAACAAATCGCCCTAAAAGAACGCATGGGCGAGATTCAAGCAGAAGTACCGACCGAAATCGCGGCGTTCCTTTTGAACGAAAAACGAGAAAGTCTGGTTTATTTAGAGCAAGACTCTGGCACTCGCATTACCATCTTGCCGCACGCTCATTTAGAATCTCCGAATTTTAGCTTGCATTTCAACCCAGATGGCTTTGCGCCGTCCAGCTACGAACGCATTGTCAATGCCGAAGAAGAGGAAATGGGCGATCGTGGCTATGATGTGAATTGGCACACCGAAAACGAGCAGCCTGAGAGCATCAACAAAGATGCGCCAAACCGCTGGCAAAAAGCCAATTCAGCCGAGCAAAAGCATGAAAAAGCGCAAGACAAGCCAGTGAATACCGCCAAAGCTGAGCCACAAGTTGCCGCTTGGCTGTCCAACCTATTTGCCCCAAAACCACAGGCAAAATTGGCAGGCGCTTTGGACAATTCAAGTGCCGCCGCCGCCATTGAATCCATTGTCAATGCAGGTGGCGTAAGTCTTGGTGCAAGTGGCGTGGCAAACTTGGTTCAAAACACCGAAACCAAAACCGACAACAAAAAAGCCAAAGAAGAACGCCCAGCCGCCAAGCCTGAGCGTGAATCTCGTGACGAACATCAAGAACGCCGTCACAAAAACAAAAAGGCGAAAAAAGAATCCGTTGAAGAAGTGAAAGAAAAAACGGACAAAAAAGCCAAAAAAGAAGAACCAACCCACCAAAAACGAGAAGCAGGCTCACAGCGAGCGCCTCGTGGTGAAGTCGTGCGTGGTGCGCCATTGACCAATGATCACGCCAAAGCCGACAAAAAGCCAGACGAGACGACGCACAAAAAAGCCGACAAAGAGCGTGCTCGTCCAAGCAATCCAAATGAAGTCGTCGTCAGCGTCACGCCAATCGCCAAAGAAGAAGTGACCAGCCAGACGGTGCACATTTCGCTAGACGGCAGCAAGACCGCCAAGCCTGACAATGCCGATACAAAAGTCGATGACCATGTCAATAATGTCGATGCCGATAGTATCAATATTGATGGTGCCGATGTTGATGGTGTCGATGTCAATGAAACCAACAAGACGGCAACGAAAGGCAAGTCAGACGACGCCAACGCCAGCAACAAACCTAGCAATGACAAAGCAGCTGATGCGTCAGACGCACAAAATGCCAAGCCTCAGAGCGAGACTGAAGAGCCATCGTTAGCCGCCCAAAGTGACGCTCCAAGTGCGCCTGCCATCTTGCATGAAGCCACTGACGACCAAAACGACATCACCGATGCGCCACAAGAGCAGACAGCAGCGCAGGCTGATGAGTCAGCAGACATCGCTAAGACCGATGAGGCGGCAAACGACGCCAGCGACATCAATGTGCCATTGTCTAGCCTACTAAGCCCAACGATTGCGCCAAGCGCTCAAATCATTGAGCTTGCCCGCCAAGAAAATCGAGCGGTGAACGACCCTCGTGTCGTCATGCAGGCGCAAAGCACGCAGCCTGTCATTCGTGGTACGGCTCGTGAGTTCATTGAGCTGATGCTGGGCGATACTCAGCGTGGTGATTTCATTCAGGACTTCATCAATGCCTGCGCCAAAAATCAAGCACCAAGTGCCAACTTGGATTTTGCCAACTACGGTCATGCGCCGCTTAGCGATGCCTATTTAAGAGTGTTTGACAGACACACCAGCGTCACGGCACGCATCAGCGCCCCACAGGGCAAGACGGCCGCCCCTGCTTTGCGCACCACTGAGCGTGCCATCAATGACCCTCGTGGTCCACGCTCTGATCTGCCGACCGATGAGCAAAACGCTCAGGCGGGCAAGGCGGAGTCGGTAGCAGAACAAGCTTTGGCAGCACAGACAGCCGATCACACTGCCGATGCCAGTGCCGCCACCGATGTTGCTACAAATGCTGACACCAAAGATGTCGCCGTGCCAACAGAGACTTTGACGACTCAAAACACAAAAGAGCCTCAAAGTACCAGTGCAGACAGCGACTCGAGCGAGACGCTCATTGAGCAGATCAAAGATGGTCTAGAATCCGCCATCGATGCCATCAGCGACACAGTTAATGAGCTGTTTGGCGATGACGATAGCGCAGATGTCATCGATACCGATGAGCCTGCCAAGAGCGAACATAAGACCGCCAAAGCAAGCAGCGACAAAAAGACCGCTAAGCGCACCAACAGCTACAAAGACATGATTGAAAATGTCGCAGGTCAGCTGTTGCCGCAGGTGGGCATCTTAAATCTGGCTCAGCCAAAACCTGCCAAGACACGCATCAAAAAAACCGCAGGAAAAAGCGATAACAAGCCAAAATCCGAAGTGCGTAAAGCAGGTGCAAAAGTGGTAAAAAACAAAACCGAAAAAGCAGACAAGGCTTTGGACGATTCAGCCACTGAATAACAACCCCACCAAAATAAAAGAGAGTCATCACGCTCTCTTTTATTTTTGCAAAATCTTATCAATGATACCAACTGAACCGATATAGTCATGTAGGGTGGGCTGTACCCACCTTTTTGGCTGTAAATCTTTGAAATTGTGCTACTTTTTAAGTTCAGTTGATACAACCTACCGAATGGTAAAATTACCACAAGATTATGTGATGTCGTAGGTTGGGATAGAGATTGTGAAAACCTAATAAATTCAATAACTTATGCTTAAATAGTGAGCTAAACCCACCCTATACGACTATCAAGGCCATACTTTATCAATTCATTAAACATAAAAAAGAGCGAACCTAAATTCGCTCTTTTTATTAGCCATACACCCAATCATTCTTGAGTCACTGGAATCTTACCGATTTTGGCTTGCCAGATTTTTGGTGCGGTGGCGTGCACCGATACACCATTGCTATCAACCGCCACTGTTACAGGCATATCCTTGACTTCAAATTCATAAATCGCCTCCATACCAAGCTCTGGGAAGGCAACGACTTTGGCCTGCTTGATGGCTTTTGACACCAGATACGCCGAACCGCCCACCGCCATCAGATATACCGCTTTGTTGTCAGCGATGGCCTCGCAAGCGATTTTGCCTCGTTCGGATTTACCAATCATACCAAGTAAGCCAGTTTGCTCAAGCATTTGGCGAGTAAATTTGTCCATACGAGTGGCGGTCGTAGGTCCTGCTGGCCCTACCACTTCGTCACGCACAGGATCGACAGGACCGACATAATAGATGAGCTTGTTGGTGAAATCCACAGGCAAAGTTTCGCCCTTGTCCAGCATATCCACCATGCGTTTGTGGGCGGCGTCTCGTCCTGTATAGATTTTGCCGTTTAGCAGTAGCACATCGCCAGTTTGCCAAGTGGCGACCTCTTCTTTGGTTAAGTTATTGACATCAACTCGTTTGCCGTTGTCAGGGCTGTAAGTGATGTCAGGATACACCGACAAATCAGGCGAAGTCAGCTCGGCAGGCCCTGAACCGTCCAGCTCAAAATGCACATGGCGAGTGGCGGCACAGTTTGGAATGATTGCCACAGGCTTAGACGCGGCGTGCGTTGGGTAGTCTAGGATTTTGACATCAAGCACCGTAGTCAAACCGCCCAAACCTTGAGCCCCAATGCCTAACGCATTGACCTTTTCAAAGATTTCTAGGCGTAGGCTTTCGGTGGTAGAAAGCTCGGCACCGCTTTCGGCTTTTTCTTTTAGTTTATGAATATCAATGTGGCTCATCAAAGATTCTTTGGCAAGCAAAGTCGCTTTCTCTGGCGTGCCACCAATACCGATGCCTAGAATGCCTGGCGGACACCAGCCTGCACCCATTTCTGGGACGGTTTTTAGCACCCAATCGACAATGCTGTCTGATGGGTTTAGCATGGCAAGTTTAGATTTATTTTCACTACCACCGCCCTTAGCAGCACAAGTAACATCCACCGTATCGCCTGCCACGATTTCCATGTGAATCACCGCAGGGGTGTTGTCTTTGGTATTGGTGCGTTTGCCAGCAGGGTCGGCAAGCACAGACGCACGCAGGGTGTTGTCAGGGTGGTTGTAGGCACGGCGAACGCCTTCATTGACCATGTCGGCAACGCTCATCGTGCTGTCCCACTGCACATTCATACCCACTTTCAAAAACACGGTGGCAATGCCCGTGTCTTGACAAATCGGGCGTTTGCCCTCCGCACACATACGACTATTCACCAAAATCTGCGTCATCGCATCTTTGGCGGCAGGGTTTTCCTCACGAGCCAGAGCCTCTTTGAGCGCCTTGATGTAGTCGGTCGGGTGGTAGTAGCTGATGTATTGAAAAGCATCGGCGATACTTTGAATAAAATCTTCTTGCTTAATAATGGTCATATTTTTTCCTTGTAGCTGGCTAATAAGCTGGCTAAAAACGATATTTTGCAAAACGCTTTGCTTGATGTTGTCCCACAAAAAGCCCAATCATTGTAGCATAAATGACTGGGCTTTAAAACATTTTCACGCCATCAAGCGGTCGCAAAAATCTTTTGTAGAGCCTCAATCAGGCGAGCGTTTTGTTCGGCAGTACCGACCGTAATACGTAGATAATCTTTGATGCGTGGTTTGTCCCAATGACGCACGATTACGCCTGCCTCTCGCAATTTTTCAAAAACCTCTTTGGTGTCAAGCGTCTGATGATTGGGCTTGGCAAACACAAAATTCGCCGCCGATGGCAACACCGTAAAGCCCAGCCCCACCAAAGACGCTGTCAAATTTTGGCGAAGGGTAATGACCGCTTGGCGTTTTTCCTCAAAATACACCTCATCAAGCACGCTGGCTGCCGCCCCTGCCTGTGCCAAGCGATCAATAGGATAGCTGTTAAAGCTGTTTTTATAAGTGGATAACGCCGCAATCAGATTGGCATTGGCAAACGCCGCCCCCACCCTAAGACCTGCCAGCGAGCGAGATTTTGAAAAGGTTTGCGTGACCACAAGATTATCAAATTCATCAATCAGCCCAATCGCTGACGCACTTTTGACATCATCGGCATAATCAATGTACGCCTCATCAATGACGATGACCGAATTTGGGTGTTCGCTGGCAAGTTTGCGAATGCTCTCGATCCCCAAAAGCACGCCAGTTGGGGCGTTCGGATTTGGCAAAATCACACCACCGCACGGAATGCGATAATCATCAGGGTCAATGCTAAAATCCTCTTTTAAAGGAATGATGTGAGTCGCCACATCAAAGGTCTGGGCATACACAGGATAAAAACTGTAACTGACATCAGGCATCAAAAGTGGTCGCTCTTTAACAAAAAAGCACGCAAAAATAAACGCCAACACCTCGTCCGAGCCATTACCCACAAACACCTGCTCACAGCTTAGACCATGATAATCAGCCAGCACCTGACGCAGTTCGTCCGACTCAGGATCAGGGTATAATCTTAATGCCTGTGCGTCTTGTGCCAGTACCGCTTGCATGGCGGCGACGGCTTTTGGACTGGGCGGAAAGGGGTTTTCGTTGGTGTTTAATTTGCACAAATTGGCGACTTTTGGCTGTTCGCCTGCCACATAAGGGGTCAGTTTGCGAATCTTACCGCCCCACAGTCTGGTGTCAATGCTCATTTTTTATCCTTTTTTATTCAAAGACCGTATCGCCAATCAATCCAAACACACCACGCCATGACGGTAGCGAGCCGATAACGCATGGGCGTCCAAATTCTCTTCCACCGCCAAAATGTCTGCGGTCTTGGCAAGCGGTTTTGAGCCGTCAGTCGTGCAATAAATCAGCGAAGTTTTTTTGGTAAAATCATACACCCCCAAAGGCGAGCTAAAGCGTGCTGTACCTGAAGTCGGCAACACATGATTACTGCCTGCACAATAATCGCCGATCGCCTCTGGCGTATGTCTACCCAAGAAAATCGCCCCAGCATGTCTGATTTGTCGCTCCACCTCAGTTGGGTTGTCCAGCGACAACTCCAAATGCTCAGGGGCGACTTGGTTAATCACCGCCACGCCTTCGGCTCGGTCTTTGACCAAAATCAATGCCCCACGATTGGCAAGGGCGGTGCGAGCGATGTCGGCTTTTGGCAGATTTGCCAATGCCTTATCCAAGGCGTTTTTGACAGCGTCCAGCTGTTTTGGGCAAGTGGTGACAAAAATCGCCTGGGCGACCGTGTCATGCTCCGCTTGCGATAATAAATCCATCGCCAGCCAGTCGGCATTATCCGCCTCTTCGCCTTCGGCATAGACCAGCACTTCTGATGGCCCTGCAATCATGTCAATGCCCACTTGTCCAAACACGGCTCGCTTGGCACAGGCGACATATTTGTTGCCCGGACCTGTGATTTTATCCACTTTGGCGATACTTTGCGTGCCATAAGCCAACGCCGCCACCGCCTGAGCCCCACCGATGGTAATGACACGATCCACGCCTGCCAGATATGCTGCCGCCAGCACCAAAGGATTTAGTTCGCCTTTTGGAGCAGGTACGACCATCGTAATGTCGCCCACGCCTGCCACCTTAGCAGGAATGGCGTTCATCAGCACGCTAGACGGATAACTTGCCAATCCCCCTGGCACATAAATGCCCACACGGTCAAGTGGCGTTACTTTTTGTCCCAAAGTATTGCCCAGCCCATCAACAAAGCTAAATCCTGTCTCTTTTTGGTGCTGATGAAATTCAAAAATACGCTTGGCGGACAGCTCCAATGCCGTTTTGACTTCATCGGTCAAATGCTCAAACGCAGATTTTAACTCATCAGCACTCACAAACAGCTCGTCCATGCTGTTTGCAGGGTGCTCGTCAAACTGCTTGGTCAAGGCAAACACCGCCTCATCGCCCTCTGTGCGAACCTGTGCAATGATACGCTCCACTGTCTCAACCAACTCAGTGTCGGTTACAGTTTCAAAGGCAAGCAGATCGGCTAATTTTTCCTGAAAATCATCATCAGTGCTATTTAAAATGGCTAAATTTGGCATATCACACCTTATCAATTATCATAAAACGAACACATCAATCATCATCTATGGGCAAACTGGCATTTAACACATACACAAAGGCAGTCAGCACATCACCATTATCCAGTGTGGCAACTATCGGCACACGCTGATATTCCGCCCCTTCAAACGCATCAAGCCTATCCCAATGCTCACTCAATTCGTCTGACGAAAACACAAATCCTGACACTTCATCGCCCTCATCATCAGGAATGATGGCAGGATAACCCTGCGTCAAGCCCCAACCTTTTGCGTGCAAAAATCCTCTTGCAGTAGCAGTCTGCCATATGCCAGTAATGGGGGTCATGATGTGATGATTTGAGCGGTTTGGCGCAAGCGTGCCATAAACAAATAAGTGTTCCATTCTCAGCTCCTTCAAACCGCCTTTTCCAAAATCTGTAAAATCGGCTCAAGCTGTGCCAGCTTTCGCTTATAACTGACAGGATTGGCAATCAGGCGTGATGACACTTGGCAAATCTCATCAAGCGGTTCAAGTCCGTTGGCTCGCAAAGTATTGCCCGTATCCACCACATCCACAATCAAATCGCCAAGCCCCACAAGCGGTGCAAGCTCCATTGAGCCATACAGCTTAATAATATCCACCTGCTCGCCACGAGACGCAAAATAATCTTTGGCGACTTTGGCGTATTTGGTGGCGATACGAAGCCTACGATTGGGCAAGCTCGCCCCTTTGACCCCTGCGGTCATCAGACGGCACTTGGCAATATTCAAATCAATCAGCTCATACACATCAGCGTCATATTCCATCAAGACATCTTTGCCAGAAATGCCAATATCCGCCGCCCCATGCTCCACATAAGTCGGCACATCCGACGCACGCAAGAGCAAAAAGCGTACGGCAGGATTTGTGCTTTGAAAAATCAATTTGCGAGACTTATTCATGTCCTCCAAAGGACGAATGCCTGCCTTGTCAAATAAAGGCAAAGTCTCATCTAAAATCCGCCCCTTGGATAAGGCAATGGTCAATCCATTAAAATCACTCATCACTATTACCGCCTTTTAAATCCATCAACCAAGCACTCCATGCCACAAGCCCAAATTTAATCATTTGGCAAGTTGGGCTTAGCAAAGCAAAAACCCAACATTTGAGCATGGCGCATTGATTTGCTTGGCATACAAAAACAAACGCACCGCCAAAAAACGGTGCGTTCGCATCAGCCCTTGATGCGTTCAATATTCACGCCCAAAGCACGCAGTTTATTTTCCACATCGTCATAACCACGATCAATGTGGTAAATGCGATCGATGATGCTCTCGCCATCGGCACACGCCGCCGCCATCACCAGCGACATAGACGCACGCAAATCGGTCGCCATCACAGGGGCTGGCGTGAAAGTATCCACCCCAACGACCACTGCCGTATGCCCATCAACTTTGATGTTCGCACCCAGACGCTGTAATTCTGGCACATGCATAAAGCGATTTTCAAAGATGTTTTCAATAATGGTGCTGGTGCCTTCTGCCAGACAGCACACCGCCATCAGCTGTGCCTGCATATCAGTTGGGAAACCAGGGTGAACCTGCGTGCGAATATCTACCGCCTTTGGACGACCTTTCATCACCGCACGAATCCAGTCATCGCCTGTGGTGATGACAGCCCCCATCGCCTCAAATTTCTTTAATACAGGGTGCAAAAATTCTGCCGAAGTATTCTTGGTCAGAACATCGCCCTCGCTCATCAGCGCCCCTGCCAAATACGAGCCTGTCTCGATGCGGTCAGCGATGACGCTGTACTCACATCCGTGCAAGCTCTCCACACCCTCGATGATCATCGTCGTCGTGCCGATACCGCTGATCTTCGCACCCATCGCCACCAGCATATTGGCAAGATCCACCACCTCAGGTTCGGTCGCACAGTTTTCTAGGCGAGTCGTGCCACGAGCCAAAGTCGCCGCCATGATGACATTTTCGGTGCCGCCCACCGTTACCATGTCAAAGCTAAAATCACAGCCAATCAAACGACCGCCTGCTGGGGCTTTTGCCTTGACATAGCCGTTTTCTACCGTGATCGATGCACCCAGCGCCTCAAAGGCTTTTAGGTGCTGATCCACAGGGCGTGAGCCGATAGAACAGCCTCCCGGCAAAGACACTTCCGCCTCGCCAAAACGAGCCAGTAGCGGACCTAGCACCAAAATAGACGCACGCATGGTACGCACCAATTCATAAGGGGCATAATAATCGGTCACCGTGCGAGCGTCCGCCACGACCGTATTGCCTTCTTTTTTGATCTTGACGCCAGTGCCTGCGATCAATTTCACCAAAGTCTCAGTGTCTTTTAGGGTGGGGACATTATGCAGTACAGATTCGCCATTGGGCAGCAGCATTGCTGCCAGCAGTGGTAGGGCAGCGTTTTTTGAGCCAGAAATGCTGACCTCGCCTGCGATGCGGCTTTTGCCCGTGATTTTAAATTTATCCATAGAATTTCTCTTATCAATTAGCTTTGCGGGCGTCGTATTCGGCAGGGGTCAGCGCATGGATCGTCAGGGCGTGTACCGCACCGCTTTGGATGTGCGGATTGACGATGGCATAGACCGCCTGTTGGCGTGCTACGAGTCGCTTACCCTCAAAGCTGTCATCCACGATCAGCACTTCAAATTTATTGCCCTGATTTGCCGCTTGAATCTCGGCATTTGGGAAGTGTGGACGCAGTAGTTCGATCAAATCATCAGCATTCATGGTTGTTTCCAAATAGTTCGCACAAGCATCACTTGTGCCTTTTGACAAAGTTTATAAAAACAAGTTATTCAGTCGTTTATTATAGCAAATATTATAGCAAAACTTAGGCGAATACAGCCAACATTTCGCATTTTTCTTTAAAAATCAAGGCGTGCCTGTGCCTTGATACAGCTCCACATAGCCGCTCGTGCCTGTGCCTGCTGGCGTATAGACAGGCTCAACATTGGTCGGGGCATTTGTGTTGGCATTGGGAATGTATATCTCTTGCAAAGCATAAGGCTGCGGCTCGGTATCGACCACGCCACCATAAATCACGCCATCGCTAGAAGTGCTTGCATTTGGGTCGTTGGGCGCACTGGCTGCCGCTTCGTCGCTGACTAAGGTCGTCAAGGTGACCGCCGATGCCATGCCTGCGGTATTTTGAATGGCATCTAGCACATAGCCTTGCTGTGCTTGAGTCATGTAGCCCATGACATAGGCGGTGCGATCACGCACGACGATCTTGTATTGTGATGACTTGATGTCACGGTTGGCAATCAGGCGTGCGTTGATTTTTGATTTTAGGTAGCTTTCATGCACGGTATGGCTTTGGCTTTTTGGGGTGGCGGCGACGGTCAGATAGTTGTACACCGCCGTCACATCTTTCATGGATTTGAGCATCGCCTCAATGTCTGCCTTGACGGTCTCATTAGGCACTTCGCCCGTCACCAGCACCTCGCGGCGAAAGCTGTCAAGCGCAATGCGTACGGTGTTTTGATCGACGCCATTGATTTGCGACAGATTTCTGCGTGCGGTGAATTCGATGCTCTCATCGCTGATGCGCTCAGGCAGACTACGCCCCATCTCATGCGAACCAAAATTTTGGTTGGTATCGCCGCCAAGCGTTGCACACGCCGTCAGTGTCATCATTGCGCCAAGCAAAGACACGAATGCGATTTTTTTCATGATTTCCACCTTTATTTTTCAATTTACTGTTTGGTTATTCATTGCAAATTGCAAAATGAAACACCACCCCAAACGCTCATTCACCCAAAAACGCCGCTTGTATCCATTCGCCGTCATGATGGGCATAAGACTGCTTGGTAAATTCGTCAAAGACGATCACATCAAAGCGACAGTCAAAATCAGCAAACTGCTCATGCTGCTGCATAAAGTGCTGCGCCGCTTGGATAATCTTTTTTTGCTTGGTAGGCGTGATGCTCTCCGCCCCCAGCGCATACACCTGCCTGCCATGCCTTCTGGCTCGCACTTCGATAAAGACAAGCGTCTTAATCGTCCGACCCGCCCTGTCTGTTCGGTACTCTGTGGCGATGATGTCGATCTCACCCAGCCTTGCGGCATGATAATTGCGTGCGATGATTTCAAGCCCTTTTGCCCGTACCATCTGACAGGCATGAGTCTCATAGACATCGCCGATGCGCTTTGTGCTTATCTTATCGGCAGGCATCAGCGCTCACGCACGACGACCGTCTTGGCAAGCTTATCATGCCAGCCTTGTTTTTTCTTGTCAAATGCCGCCCAAATATAGCCCAAAGCAAACACAAGACCTGACAAAAAGTAGCCAAAATAACGCAAAATCGCCTGCCCAAGTGTCAAATGATTGCCCGTTTTGCCGTCCAGCACTTTGAGCCCAAAAAGCATCTTGCCTGGCGTTGCGCCTTTTTTTAGCCAAAAAACAACCACCAAGACAATCGGCAAAATCAGCGACATCAGCGCATCAAACACCCCCAAAAATACCCCACCCACAGGCGGCTCATTCACCCCAAAATACGCATCACCATACACCAAATATAATATCGGCAAACTGACAAGCAGCCATAGCACACCATCGATGAGCTGGGCAGCAAGACGCACCCAAAAGCCTGCATATTGATAGACTGTGGCATTGTGGGCGGGGTGATTGGGATCATAAGAATGAGTATTCATGATGGCAATGGTACAAATGATGAAAATTAGCGCCTAGCATAGCAAAGTTTTTGAATTTACGCCATTTTTTTGCGTGAATAAACGAGATTTTTTTGTGATTTTTCTTTAAAATAAGCAAAAATCACTGAGAATCCGCCATGAAATTACGAATTTTGAGCATTGGACACAAAATGCCTGCGTGGGTGCAGTCAGGCGTGGAAGAGTATTTTAAACGCATTCAGCCCATGATGAGTACCGAGATCGTCGAGCTGCCCCCTGCCAAACGCAGCAAAAACCCATCACCCGCCGAAATCGACAAATACAAACAGCAAGAAGGACAGACCATCTTGCACGCGCGCCACCCAAAAGAGCGGCTGTGGGTGCTGGAAGTCCGTGGCAAAATGCTCTCCACTGAGGCGCTTGCCGACAAGCTTAGTACAGCCATGCAAGATGGCGCCGACATCGCTCTGGTCATCGGTGGCGCTGATGGTGTGTCGGCTGAGGTGCTGGCGGCGGCTGACTTTAAGTGGTCGCTGTCAGACCTGACGCTGCCGCACCCTTTGGTGCGAGTGATCTTGATTGAGCAGCTGTATCGTGCCATGAGCATCAACAACAACCACCCCTATCACCGTGGCGGCTAATCAATCCATCTTAGACAGATCAAGCTTGGCATCCAGCTGATAGACCAAATAAGTGCCAATGGCGGTCAAGATGGTCGCCGTAATGCCAAGCTTGGTGACAGGATTGACATCAAACAAGCTTAGCAACAACCCCCCAAAAATCCCCACCGAAAATTGCAGCGCCCCTTGCATCGCTGCCGCCATGCCAGCTCGCTTTTTTTGAAACGCCAGTGCGATCGCCCCTGCATTTGGCTGCGTAAAGCCAAGCCCTGCAATGCAGCAAAAGATGGCAAGAAACACAAGTACAAAGCTTGCCTGCCCACCAAACATCAGCCCAAGCAAGAGCAAGCACACCGCCGATACCACCTGTATCAATGCGCCAAAACGCAGCAGTTTCACCAGACGAAATTTCTGCGTCAAAAACTGATTCACCTGAGTGAGTGCAATAAAGCCAAAAGCATTCGCCCCAAAAGCGATGGCAAACGCCCGCTCCGACAGACCATAATTTTCCATAAACAACACGCTAGAAATCGACAGATAAATGAAAAACGAGCCTTGTAGCAGCCCTGCCGCCACCGCAGGCACGACAAAGGTCTTGTCTTTTAATAAATCCACATAGCCGATGAAAGTCTCGCTCATGGGTCGTGTGTTGCGGTTTTCTGGTGCGAGCGTCTCTTTTAAAAACAGCTTGGTCAAGATGATCACCAATACGCCATAAGCCGCCAAAAACCAAAACAAAGTATGCCAATCCGCCACCTGCAAAATCGCCGCCCCAAGCGTCGGCGCTAAGATCGGCGCCACCCCCATGACCAGCATCATAAGACTAAACGCCCTTGCCGACTGCACTGGACTTAGCGTATCACGAATCGCCGCCCGAGTGACGACGCCTGTCACGCACGCCCCCAGCGCCTGCATCGTGCGAGCCACGAACAGCACCCATTCATTGGTGGTCATGGCACAGATCACCGACGCCACGATGAATATCGCCATGCCAATGTACATCGGCTTGACACGCCCCACACGATCAGAAAACGGACCATAAAACAGCTGCCCAAACACCAAGCCGATAAAATAAGCAGGCACCGAACGAGCCACACTGGTGGTGCTCACCCCAAATTCCTCCGCCATGCTCGGCAGCGCTGGCAGATACATGTCAATGGCGAGCGGACCGATGGCGATGATCACGCCCATGATGAGCACCCACAGCGTTGGGAAGGGCTTGTCTTGTGTGGCTTGGATTTGGTTAGGATTCATAAAGCTCTCAGATTTTTTGTGTATTTTTTTAATTGTTTAATTCATGGCAGATAAGCCTTGATGCATCTATTGTAACACAGCTTTGCACTATGAGCTTAAAACACAACAAAACCCAAGGAAAATCTTGGGTTTTGGCATTGAAATTTTCATCAAAATTGTCATGAAAATTATCATGAAAATTGGCTTAGCGCAGCTTTAAAGTCATCAGACCCAGCACCACCAAAATGATGCACACGATGTAAAATCTTGCGACGACTTTGGTCTCTTTTAGCCCCATTTCCTCAAAATGATGATGCAGTGGCGCCATCAAAAAGATGCGTTTTTTGCGAAGTTTATAGCTGCCGACTTGCAAAATGACCGACAGCGCTTCTGCCACAAAAATACCACCCATGATGACAAAGGCAAGCTCTTGGCGAGTCATCACCGCCATCGTGCCAAGCATACCGCCTAGGCTCAGCGCCCCAACATCGCCCATAAAGACATCGGCAGGGGCTGCGTTATACCACAAAAAGCCAAGCCCTGCGCCAATGATCGATGCGCAGACGATGATGACCTCGGCATTGTAGGCGATGTACGGCACATGCATGTAGGCGGCGTAGTTTGCCGAGCCTGAAATGTAGGCAAATACGCCTAAACCTGCCGCCACCAGTACCACAGGCAAAATCACTAAGCCGTCCAAGCCGTCCGTCAGATTGACCGCATTGGACGAGCCATTGATGGTAAAATAAGTCAAAATGATAAAGCCGATGCCAAACGGAATCGCCGACAGCGGAATCACCCAGTTTTTAAACAGCGGCACCAGCACATCTTGCATGGCGGCGGCGGTGGCTGCGTCTTGCTGCATGGCGATGTAGTACAGCGAGCCACCAGCGAACAGTGAGCCAACCGACAGCCAAAAATACTTTTTGCGAGCGATTAAGCCTTGCGGGTTTTTGTGCTTGATTTTTAGCCAGTCATCCGCCCAGCCGACCGCCCCAAAAATCACCATCACCACCAGCAAAATCCACACATAAGGATTGGACAAATCCGCCCAAGCCAAAGTCGCAATGCCGATCGCCACCAAAATCAGCACACCACCCATCGTTGGCGTGCCTTGTTTGACAAGGTGAGTTTTTGGGCCGTCATCACGCACCGCTTGCCCGTATTTTAAGGTACGCAGATAATTGATGACAGGTTTTCCTGCGCCAATCACAATCAAAAGCGCCGTGATCACCGCAAGCAGCGCCCGCAATGTCAAAGACGAAATGGCGATGTCGCTGTGCTGAAATAACCAATATAGCATGATTTAACCCTTGTGGCAGTTACTGCCTTTTTTAAACATTTCTACAAATCTATAAACCATTAAAATTTATAAGACCCTAAGCATTCATCAGCCCATCGATGAGCGATTCCATTTTCATGCCACGAGAGCCTTTAAATAAAACCGTCGCCGTGTCGTTTTGTAGGCGAGATTTTAAGGCATCAAGCAAGGTAGCTTTGTTGGCAAAATGCGTCGCCACAGGACGAATCTCATTTGCCCCACGCACCATCTGTGCCATGTGCTGCCCTAAGCCAAAAATTTCATCAATCTCAAGTGTCGCAAGGCTTTGCCCCAAGCGATGATGCTCATCATCTGCCGCCTCGCCCAGCTCAAAAATATCGCCAAGCACCAAAATCTTGGTCGCCATCTCTTGCTCTAGCACCTTAGCCGCCGCCAGCATGGAAGTTGGGTTGGCATTATAAGTATCATCGATGAGCGTATGCTCGCCAAAACTTAGGCGAGTCAGTCGTCCTTTGGGTGGGTTTGCCGTCGTCAATCCCTGAACAATCATTTCAAGTGGCACGCCCAAGGCATAAGCACACGCCGCCGCCGCACAAGCATTGATGACATTATGCTCGCCAATGAACGGCAGTTCTACAGGCAGGCTTTCAATCTCATCAATCTGCAAATTGGTGTTTAGCGTAAAAGTGCTGTGCGTCATCGCCACATCCACATCATCAGCGAACAAATCGCCCATCATCAGCACCGAAGTTACGCCCTGCTCAGCAAGCATTGCCACATCATCATCGGACAAATCCGCCTCAGACAAAGGCACGCTTTTTTCGCCAAAACTCAAAATATTGGGGGTAAATTGGCTCGCCGACTCACCCAAAAATTCAAAAAACTCATCGCCAAACGGCACCACCGCCACGCCTGATTCACTCAATGACGAATAAATCTCCGCCTTAGCACGAGCAATGTTCGCTCGCCCACCAAACTCGCCCAGATGAGCCGTGCCGATATTTAGCACACAAGCAACATTTGGACGCACCAAAGCACTGGTATAAGCAATCTCGCCCACATGATTCGCTCCAAGCTCCATCACGGCAAAGCGATGTTCATCGGTCAGCTCAAGAAGCATCATCGGCACACCCAAATCGTTGTTCAGATTACCACGAGTAATCAGCGTGGGGGCGATTTGCCCAAAAATACTGCCAAGCATTTCTTTGGTGGTGGTTTTGCCTGCTGAGCCTGTCAGGGCAACGACCGTCAAATCAGGATGGACATCACGGCGGTATTTGCCCAAAAGTCCAAGAGCCTTTTTGCTGTCGCCTACGATAAGTTGGGGCAAGTCGCTTTCTACTTTTTCATTAACAATCGCCAACACCGCCCCTTTGTCTTTTGCGGTATTCACAAATTCGTGTCCGTCAAAATTATCGCCTTTGATTGCCAAAAAAATATCGCCTGCCGAAATCATGCGAGTATCAGTCGTAATCTTGGTACTTTGGGCGGTAAACTTACCGTGCCAAGTCGGATTTAGCTCAGCTAAGGCTTGGTTTAAATTGTCAAATTGCCAGATATAGGGGTTCATTTTTGTGCCTTTCGTCATAATTTAGTCATAAAATAGGGTTATTATAGCAAAGTCCCACCAACATTTCATCGCCTGCCATACCCAAGCTTGACAACGCCCCAAATCGCTTTATAATAAAATTTTTGGGAGAAAAAAAGCTTGTAGAAACCACTTCTTTGCCGATTTATATCCAAGAACAAATCATCGCTCATCAGCAGAGCGAACTTTTAGCCAGTAAAGCCAAGCCCTTGACCCAAAAAGGTTTGATTGGTGGCGAGCAAGTTTTTGGCATTTGGGCAAACCAAAACATTGACGGTGTCGCCTATCAAAACCAGCTCCGCTCTGAATGGGAGCGAGATTGGGAAAAAGACAGTGTGGAGATGACCCAATGATTTTGGTCGATAGCAATGTCATCATTTATTATTTTAATGGCGTCCAAAAAGCCGAAGCATTTTTGACGGATAATATCGGCAATATGACAATTTCTACTTTGACCGTTTCAGAAGTTTTGTCAAAGCCCAATTCATCAGAGCAAGAAATTGAAAATATCGACTTATTTTAAAAAATAATTTTCAATGGATTGATATCAGCCGTGAAATTATCTATAAATCTGCCGAAATTCGCCGTCAAAAGAGAACCAAAACGCCTGATGCCATTATCGGAGCAACAGCATTACTTCATCATTTAACACTCGCCACCAGAAATGTGGGGGATTTTGAGCATTTGCCGATGACGGCAATTAATCCGATTAATTGAATTGATTATCCATCAAAGCCCAATCACCAATAAAGATATTTTTAAAAATTACCGATACACAATCATATAATAAAAACAAAATACTCCAACACCAATAAAAACACCCCCAAATAACCAATGAAATAATCTAGCAATCTTAATGGCTTTTTGGGTTGGCGGTTGCTGTTGATAATATTGTTTTATGCGTTTTATAATAACAGTTCTAATTTCATTACTAGCAATAACAACAATAAAAATGACAAAACTATGAATTATCTCAAAGGCAACCAATAACAAAAGCAAACAATAAACAATCATCATCAGGCAATTAAAAATATTGTCATAATGGTTATCTAAAATTACTTCTTGATTATCACTCATCACCTAATTCCTATCACTTCCCCCACTTGCCAATCATCTCCCCCACCACCACTCTATCATCAAAATCATAACGCACGCCCTGTATCTCTTGATAGGTCTCATGTCCTTTACCTGCGATGACGACAATGTCCTGCTCGCCTGCCAATTTTACCGCAAGCTCAATCGCAAGTTTCCTATCAGGTTCAATCTCAATTTTATAATGACTCTCGCAATCCAAACCTTCTTGCATGTCCTTTAAAATCGCAAGCGGATTTTCACTTCTGGGATTGTCGGCGGTCAAAATCACTTTATCGGCAAATTTTAGGGCAGATTTGGTCATCAAAGGTCGCTTACCCCTATCACGGTCGCCCCCACAGCCAAACACGGCAATGAGCGAGCCTGCGCAATGATTTTTTAGGCTTTTTAGCACTTGTTCTAAGGCATCAGGCGTGTGGGCATAATCCACGATGAACGAGCCAGTTTTGGAGGGTACTCGCTCCATTCGTCCGCTTGCACCTTTTAAGTGATTGATATTATTAGAAATTTTTTCAAGAGAAATGCCCATTGCAAGGCTTGCCCCAATGCTTGCCAAAAGATTTGCCACATTAAACAAGCCGAGCAGTGGACTTTTTACCGTCATTTGCCCTTGTGGGGTGGCGATACTCATCTCAACGCCGTCAAGGCTTGGGGCGATGTCGCTTGCAAAAATATCCGCCTGTGCATTGCTGGTGCTGTAAGTCCAAACGGTCAAACCAGACGCTTTGGCTTGGTTTAGAAAAACTTCACTGTATTCATCATCAAGGTTAATAATGGCATGGGTTAGATTTGGGAATAACGCCTTATCAAAGAGCTTGGCTTTGGCATTGGCATAGTCCGCCATATCGCTGTGATAGTCCAAATGGTCTCGGGACAAATTAGAATAAATCGCAACTTTGACTGGCACACCCTGCAAGCGGTGCTGGTGCAAGCCGTGCGAGCTTGCCTCCAATGACACAAGCTCTGCCCCATCTTGTGCCATTTTGTACAAAAATTCTTGCACCAAAAGCACATCGCCTGTGGTATTTGCCGACTGCACAAGCTGACCCAGTCGCCCATTGCCCGCCGTCCCCATGATGGCGGACGACACACCAGACAGCTCGGCAAGCTGAGCGACCAGCTGGCTGATGGTGGTCTTGCCATTCGTGCCTGTTACCGCCACCACCGTCGGTAAAGCTGCCGCATTTTCCAGCTGAAATCTGGCGGCAATCAGCTCGCCCAGACATTCACGAATGCTTGGCAAATAGACGATGGGATGATGAAAATCTGCGGTATCAAGCAAAGCAGGATCAATCTGTGACAGCGCAAATGCCGCCTTATCCGCCACCGCCTTTAAATAGCCATTGGCACGCTCAAAATCGCCCTTTTGCCCAAAGCTTTCAAGCAAAACAAACGCATCGCCTGCCTCAATCTTGCGACTGTCCAAACAAAACCGCACAAACGGCACATCCGCTACGGACATCAAGGCATCAGGCATGCTTTTGTTCAATTCATCAAATAATGCAGACAGCGTCACGGCTTTCATAAGACCACTCCTTTTTTGTATGGTAGACTATGGCGATTGGGGTGCAGGCATGTCCTTAGCATCGACCTGCAATGGCTTGTCAAATGGCACATTATAAAGGCGCAGCGCCTCTTTCATGACATTGTGAAACACAGGTGCTGCGACCACACCGCCATAGAATTGACGGCGTGGATCTTCCACCAAGATCGCCACGACAAAGCGTGGGTTTGATGCAGGGGCAATGCCTGCAAAGGTGGTGCGATACTGATCTGTATAATAGCCACCCTCAGGATTGGCTCGGCGGCTCGTACCTGTCTTGCCCGCCACACGGTAGCCATTGATGGCGGCGGCTCGTGCCGTACCTCCTTGCTCTGTCACCAGCTCCATCATCTTGACGATCGCATCGGCATGTCTTGCCTCGATGACTTTGGTCGGCTCGGCGCTCTTTTCGTCCTTGACCAGACGCAAAGGATTCATCTGACCGTGATTGCCAAGCGCAGCATAAGCCTGAGCCACCTGAGCGAGCGTCACGCTCTGACCATAGCCATAGCTGAGCGTGGCACGGCGTGTGGTGTCTTTTTCGCCGCTGGGGTTTTTGACACTGCCCGATGCCTCGGCAGGGAAATTCAGTGCGGTCTTCTGCCCAAAGCCAAAGCGGCGCTGAATGTCGGCGATGTCATTAACCCCAAGATTTAGCGCAATCTTAGCGGAGGCGACATTACTTGATTTTTGGATGAGTTTGGCAAGGGTGATTGAGCCGTAGTTGCCACTGTCTCGGATGGTATAGCCGCCAACATACATACTGCCTGGGGCGGTATTGATGAGCGAATTGACCGAATATTTGCCAGATTCTAAGGCGGCCGCCACCGTAAAAGGCTTCATGATGGAACCCGGCTCAAAGGTGTCAAGCACGGGGCGATTGCGCTCATTGGCACCAGTACGCTCAGCCAGATTGTTTGAATTAAAAGACGGCCATGAGCCAAGCGCAAGTACATCACCTGTCAAGACATCCACCACAATGCCTGAGCTTGAACGAGCCGACTGCAAACGCCCCACTTGTTCAAGCTCTTTATACAGCACATATTGCAAACGAGAATCGATGGTTAGCTGAATGTCCTGACCCTCAACCTTTGGCTTGATCTCTTTAAGCTCTTTGATGGCAGATTGACGAGCATCTTTGAGTACAAGCACCTGACCTCGCTCGCCTGCAAGCTGCTGCTCATATTTCGCCTCAATGCCTGCACGACCGACATAGCCGCCATTTTTTTCGTCATTAGATTGCGCCATATAGCCCAAAATCTGCGCATTTGGCTCCGCTTGCAAATAATATCTTTGGAAAAATTTCTCTTCGCTCACGCCGACAAAGTCAAGCTGCATGAGTGGCTCGACCAGCTCAGGCGATGCCTTGGACAATAAAATCATGCGTTTTGAACCTGCGCCCTTTGGCAAGGCGGCGGCGACAGCTTTTTCGTCGCTGACATCCAGCGTATTGTCAATCGCCACCGCTTTTTGTAGCTTGTCTAGCGGGAAATTTGCTGTGCTAGACAGCTTTACCAAATCCATGTCTTTGAGCTCTTGTATCGCCTTATCTCTTTGTCTTTGACTGGATGAAGTTTTGATGATTTTATCAAGACGATAATACTCCACGGCATAGTCATAAGGACTAAAAACCACGGTCGATAGCGGTGCATTTGCCGCCAGCGGTGCGCCCGTAGTGTCGGTAATCATGCCTCGATAAGCAGGGACATTGCGCTTAGAAGTGATGAGCGTCTCACCTTGCTCAATCAAAAAATCAGAATGAAACACCTGCAAATAAAACGCTCTGGCAAACAGCGTCAAAAAACACACCGCCATGATCGCCCAGACCACACGATAACGACCGACATCATGCATACCGCCAAGCATGGTCGCTTGATGGCGACGCTTACCAATGCCCAGCTTGTCGGTGAGCCATGCCGACACCTTGCGAGTTGTGCCCGCCTGATGATGCTTGGCAGGATTGGCTTTATTTTGGGTGGCTTTTTTGCGCAGTGGCGGCGTGACTTTTGCTGATGCGCCTTGTTTTTGTGTTGGTTTTTTCATCATTCGCCCGCCTGCTGACTTTGAGATGAAGTGGTGCTGGCACTTGGGGCGATGATGCGTCTGTTATCGCCCGCAGGGAAAAACATACCAAGCTCACTGACCGCACGACGAGCCACTTGCGGGGTGGCGCTGAAAGTCTGCTGCTCGATGAGCAAACGCTGCTCTTCGACTTGCATGGCGGTCAGCTCGTTTTTTAGCTGTTGTAGCTGTCGATACGCTTCATGATGCGTCTGCGTCTGCTTGGCGATGCCCACGCCCGTCCACATGATCGCCACAAACAGCACCGCCAAAATCACACGATACAGCCCCACCATGCTGATGGGCTGGTCGGTGTCGGTTTTTGACGAAATCAGATGGGCGTGTTTGTCGTTCATGATATTTTATCTTAGTTTGTGGCAAATTTTGCCAAGGTTTCAAGGTCTATTGTATTAAAAACGGCATTTAAAAGTTAAAATTTAAAAGTTTAAAATGTCATTCAAAAGCCACATCACTACGCTTTGCCCCACGCAAATAAGCACTTCTGGCTCGTGGATTGTGCTTAATCTCATCATCGCTTGGGGCAACACGGCTTGGCTTACCAAAATATTTGGCTCGTTTTGGGGCGATGAGCAGTTTTTCGTCTCCTTCCCAACGCCCTTTGCTGTGGTTATTTAAAAACTGCTTAATACGGCGATCTTCAAGCGAATGAAAGCTAATCACCGCAAGATGCCCACCTGCTTTTAATACCGCCAAGCTCTGCGTCAAAAAATCATCGACATCAAAAAGTTCATTGTTAATAAAAATCCGCATCGCCTGAAAACTCTGCGTCGCTGGGTGCTTGCCCTTTTGCCAAGCAGGGTGAGCTTGCTTGATGACTTCGGCAAGTTCTAGGGTGGAATTGTAATTTTCCATCGCCTTAATCGCACGGGCAATCTTACGACTGTGGCGCTCTTCGCCATATTCAAAAAGCACATCGGCAAGCGTATCTACATCCACCACCGAAAGCCACTCGCCCACCGTTTGCCCACGAGTCGTGTCCATACGCATATCCACCGCCCCATCACGCATAAAACTAAAGCCACGAGAGCCGTCATCCAGCTGGGGGCTAGACACGCCAAGATCGGCAAGCAAGCCATCCACCTGATCAATGCCAAGCGTCCTTAGGCTGTCTTGCAAAGTTGCAAAACTGTCGTGAATGATTCGCACTCGGTTGTCCGTCTGGGCAAGGGCTTGGGCGTTCGCAATCGCTTGTGGGTCTTTGTCAAACACCACCAAAATCGCATCGTCCGCCAGATATTCAAGCAATAGCCTGCTGTGTCCGCCACGCCCAAAAGTGGCATCAACGAACACGCCACAGACGCTGTTTTTTGGGACATCTTGCAAATTTTGCACGCCCAAAACCATCGCTACGGTTTCATCAAGTAGGACGGTCGTGTGGCGAAATTGTGCCAAATCAGCCGTATCCGTGCCAATTTTATCCAAATCACTCATCGCCATCACCCCAAAAAATTCAACGAAAAATCAAACCAAAATGCGTGCAAAAATCCTGCCCAAACAAGAAAATTACAAACCTTGTATTTTAGCAGTAATTTGGGCATTTGTGGCGGCTTTTTTGTGTCTGGATTGTTGCTAAATCCTTAGCTTTTGCATATTAAGCCGTATATTTTGCAAGCAAAACAACAACCCTACCCAAAACTTGCCAAATTTGATATGATAATGCAATATTTTTGAGCAAAAATTTTTACCCTTTAACGATTTTTATTGCCAATTTAACCAACAAAAACTCCAGTGAGAAATCTATGACTCGTCCTGTTCGCACTCGCATTGCCCCAAGTCCAACTGGCTTTCCCCATGTCGGCACGGCTTATATTGCCTTATTTAACCTAGCTTTTGCCAAATCAATGGGTGGCGAATTTATCCTGCGTATTGAAGACACTGACCAAGTTCGCTCCACCGCCCAATCTGAACAGATGATTTTAAACGCCCTGCGCTGGATTGGCATTGAATGGTCAGAAGGTCCTGATGTGGGTGGTCCGTTCGCCCCTTATCGCCAGTCTGAACGCTCGGAAATTTATAAAAAATACGCCCAAGAGCTTTTGGACAAAGGACACGCCTTTCGCTGTTTTTGCACGCCTGAGGAGCTTGATGCGATGCGAAAAGAGCAAGAAGCAAACGGTCTGCCCGTCCGCTATGATGGTCGCTATGCCAATCTAAGCCGTGAAGAGAGTGATAAATTGGCGGAAAGTGGTAAGCCATTTGTCATCAGAATGCGTGTGCCGACCGAAGGCACTTGCACCATTCACGATATGCTGCGTGGCGAGATCAGCATTCCATGGGAAACGGTGGATATGCAAGTTTTGCTAAAAACTGATGGCTTGCCGACTTATCATCTTGCCAATGTCGTGGATGATCATTTGATGCAAATCAGCCATGTGATTCGTGGCGAAGAGTGGATCAACTCCGCCCCAAAACACAAACTTTTGTACGAATATTTTGGCTGGGAAATGCCTGTGCTGTGCCACATGCCACTACTTCGTAACCCTGACAAATCCAAGCTGTCTAAACGCAAAAACCCAACTTCCATCACTTATTATCGTGATGCAGGCGTTTTGCCAGAAGCCTTGATGAATTATCTGGGTCGTATGGGCTATAGCCTACCAAACGAACAAGAAAAATTCAGCCTAGATGAGATGATTGCCACCTTTGACATCAAGCGTGTGTCGCTGGGCGGACCTGTGTTTGATGTGGAAAAACTCTACTGGCTAAACGGCGAATACCTACGCTCAATGGATGTAGAAAATCTAAAAAATGCCATTTTATCTTGGGCGAGCGATGATGACAAACTGACCGCCATCGCCAAGGCAATCCAGCCACGCATTAACCTGCTGTCTGATGCGGTGAATTGGGCGGGCTTTTATTTTCAAAATCTGCCAAATGTTACGGCAGAAGATTTCGCCCACAAAACGCTGGATAATGACAAGCTCTTAGAAATGCTGTATCTGGCGATTTGGCAGCTAGAAACCCTGCCAGAATGGAGCGAAGAGAACATCTACCAGACCCTAAAAGGGCTGTCGGCGCACCTTGAGATTAAGCTTAAGGACTTTATGCAACCGTTTTTTGTGGCGATTGCAGGCTCTACCAGTTCCACGCCTGTGATGAACTCAATGTATGTCATCGGTGCGGACATGACTTTGGCTCGCCTTCGCCACGCCACCGAAGTGCTGGGCGGACTTGGCAAGAAAAAACTCAAAAAATTAGAAGAAGTGAATAAATCTTTGCCAAATTTTTTGAGTGCTGAGTAAGGCTTTTGTATAAATGGGGAGTTATTTTATTCCCCATTTTTCATAATAATTTAAAAAATCATTGTTCGAATGGAGTAATTTATGACAAGCAATCGTTTTATCATTGCCAGTTTAATATTTGGTATCCTAACAGGCTGTGCATCCGCCCCAAAATACGAATTGCCTGCCAATGCCCCTGTCGCCACCGTCAAGGCAAACTTAAAGCCAGTCGGCAGTCGTAATTCATCTACCGATGTTGAATTTAAGATTGACAACATTTTTTATCCAATGTTTTATACATCATCACTAAAACCCAAAGAATTCTCCCCTGTTACAATCCAAGCCAACAAACCCATAACTATTTTATATCAAAATCGTTTTGTGAATGAAGTATGCAGAATTCGCATTAACGCAATTCTAGAGCCTAACAAAACTTATACTGTCATAGATAGTATGAGTTTTGGTAAAGGGCTGTTTAATACAGGTATCTTTGCCAGCAAATATTGCCATTTTGGTATTATGGACGATCAAACTGGAAAATTGATTGGCGAATATCAAAAATAACGCAGCTTTAAATGTAATGGGGATTTTTATAATCCCCATTTTTTATGATATATGATTGGCATTGTACCGTCCTGAAAATTATAAATTTTTATCAATAAAATCAATTATTTACAAAATTTTTAAAAATTTTGTAAATATGCGCTTGACATCCTGTCATTCTCCCTATATAATACGCCCACCTTAACACAAGGGGCTATAGCTCAGTTGGTAGAGCACTTGCATGGCATGCAAGGGGTCAGCGGTTCGACTCCGCTTAGCTCCACCAAATTTTGTTAAGGCTGAATGTAAGCACCTAGGCATTTATCTTACATTCATGAGTTTTAAGTTTAAAACTTTTACTTGCGCTCCATTCGTCTAGAGGCCTAGGACACCGCCCTTTCACGGCGGTAACAGGGGTTCGAATCCCCTATGGAGTGCCAATATTCCAAAAAGCCAGTCATAACGACTGGCTTTTTTATTGAATTAATTGGCTGATATCAAGTAAGCCTGATATCAGTCAATTCCTAAATCGCTTTGTCAAGTAGCCACTACTACCAATTAACAAAGCCAGACAAATTACTTTAACCAAGTCAAAATCAACTCGCAGAACCGATTGCTTTGCTCCACATTAGCAATGTGCGAGGCGTTAATGGTGGCAAGGCTGGCATTTGGGGCATTTGCCACGATAAATTCGCCATCGGTAACGGTGGTCACAGGGTCATTTTCGCCTGCGATGACCAGCATGGAAACTTGGGCGTTTTTTAGCTCATCACGCAAATCCGCCACCGCCAAGGCTTCACAGCAGTTGGCATAGCCGTCTTTATCACCCTTAGCCAAGTCATCGCTTAATTTTTTGACCGCATCAGGATGTTTAGCGATAAATTCATCAGTAAACCAACGGCTCGGAGCAGTATTGGCAATCGCTTGCAAACCATTTTCTCGCACGCTATTTGCCCTATCTTGCCAAGCTTCTTTATTGCCGATTTTGGCAGCGGTGTTAGAGACGATGATTTTGTTAAATTTGTGCGGAGCGTGAATAGCAAGCCAAATGCCTGTTAAGCCACCCATAGAAATCCCACAAAAATTCGCCTTTTCAACCCCCAAAAAATCCAGCAGAGCCACCACATCGCCACCTAACTCATCAATGGTGTAGGCGTGATTTGGGGTGGAGCTTTGACCATGTCCACGGGTGTCATAGCAGATGATAAAAAAATCATCTTTTAAAGCGTCAATCTGGGCTTGCCACATCGTATAATTTGTTCCCAAAGAATTGGAGAAAATCAGTGCAGGCTTGGACTTTTCGCCAAAAGTTTGGTAATTTAAGCTGACATCTTTATTTTGAAAAATTGGCATAATACCCCCTTTAAACTCTCTCAATAATCAAGGCAATGCCTTGCCCCACCCCAATACACATACTACATAGGGCGTATTTTCCGTCTGTTTTTTCAAGCTGATTGAGAGCGGTTGTTACCAATCTTGCCCCAGACGCACCGAGCGGATGTCCAATGGCAATCGCACCGCCATTAGGGTTAACACGCGCGTCATCATCGGCAAGTCCCAAATCACGGGTACAAGCAAGTGCCTGAGCCGAAAACGCTTCATTAAGCTCAATGACATCCATTTGTTCTAGGGTCAAGCCTGTTTGGGCAAGGAGTTTTTTAATCGCAGGAGCAGGGGCAAAGCCCATAATGCGTGGCTCAATGCCCACCGTGGTGCTGGCGATGATTTTGGCTCGTGGTGTAAGCCCAAACTTTGCCACCGCCTCATCAGAGGCAATCAGCACCGCACTTGCTCCGTCATTGATGCCTGAGGCATTGCCAGCCGTTACCGTACCGTCTGCTTTGACGACTGGTTTTAGCCTTGCCAACACTTCAAGGCTGGTTTCTCGTGGATGTTCGTCTTTATTTACAATAATCGGTTCGCCTTTTTTTGGCACAATCGTAACAGGGACGATTTCTTTGTCAAAAAAGCCATTGTCTTGGGCGATTTTGGTTAAAGTTTGGCTACGCAAGGCGAATTTGTCTTGGTCGGTGCGAGAGATGTTAAATTGCTCGGCGACATTTTCCGCCGTCTGCGGCATGGTGTCCACGCCGTGCAGTTCTTTTAATTTGGGGTTGATAAACCGCCAGCCCATCGTAGTATCCTCGATTTTTTGGGTGCGGTCATAGGCATTTTCAGCTTTACCCATCACAAAAGGAGCTCGACTCATGCTCTCGACACCACCTGCGATGATGAGGTTTGCCTCGCCTGATTTAATCGCACGGCTTGCCATCGCCACTGCATCCAATGACGAACCACACAAGCGGTTAATGGTGGTGGCTGGCACTTGTACAGGTAAGCCCGCCAAAAGTGCCGACATCCGTCCGACATTGCGGTTGTCCTCGCCTGCTTGGTTGGCACAGCCAAAAATCACATCGTCAATTTGAGCAAAATCCACCGCTGTGTTGCGTTCCATTAACGCCTTTAATACCACCGCTCCCAAATCGTCCGCTCGCACGCTTGCCAAAGCTCCGCCATAACGCCCAAAAGGGGTGCGAATAGCGTCAATGATGTATGCGTTTTTCATAAGTTATTCCTTAATATAATCAATTCATTTCAAAATTGCCTAAAAACTGTTCGCCCTGAGTTTATCGAAGGGTAACGGTTTTTCCTTCATGGCTCGACAAGCTCACTTTGAGCGAAAAACTTAGTTTTAAGCTGAATTTACGACTTGTTTAAACTGTGGCATCAATCAAGCTTGCCCCTGTCAGACTTTGCAATTCGTCAAAACTCAATCCGTCAATTTTTTCAATCACTTTTAAACCTTCTGGCGTAACATCAATCACGCACAAATCGGTATAAATTCTGTCCACGCAGTTTTTGCCTGTAACTGGATAAGTTAAGTTTTTGACGATTTTGGGTTCGCCTTTTTTGGTGGTGTGTTCGGTGGCAACAAAAACTTTTTTTGCCCCCACCGCCAAATCCATCGCCCCGCCCACCGCAGGAATGGCGTCAGGTTCGCCTGTGTGCCAGTTGGCAAGGTCGCCATCTGCATCCACCTGAAACGCCCCAAGTACACAAATATCAAGGTGTCCGCCACGCATCATCGTAAAGCTGTCGCCGTGATGAAAAAACGAACCGCCCGTAAGCATTGTCACAAATTCTTTGCCTGCATTGATAAGCTCTGGGTCTTCTTGCCCTTTGGGTGGAGCTTTACCAAAGGCTAAGAGTCCATTTTCAGAATGCAAAAAAATCTCTTTGTCTTTGGGTAAGTAGTTGGCGATTTTGGTCGGCAAACCAATCCCCAAATTGACATAAGCCCCTTCATCAATGTCTTTGGCGATACGCTCGGCGATTTGGTCTCGGCTTAGTTTTTGATAAGTCATTGCTATCCCCTTATTTACTCTTTTTATCTTGCTCATTCATCTTTCATGGCGTGCGTGACGGATTTAAGCTCCACCACATGTTGCACAAAAATGCCCGGTGTGACGATGTGTTCAGGGTCAAGCTCGCCCAGCGCCACCACTTCGCCCACCTGAGCGATGGTAACATCGGCCGCCATTGCCATAATCGGACCAAAGTTACGAGCGGATTTGTTGTACACCAGATTGCCCCAGCGGTCACCTTTGTGGGCTTTGATAAGGGCAAAATCGGCTTTGATTGGGTATTCAAGCACATAATCTTTGCCGTCAATGTGGCGAGTTTCTTTACCTTCGGCAAGTAGCGTACCAAAACCTGTCGGCGTGTAAATCGCCCCAAGTCCCATGCCCGATGCCTGAATACGACACGCCAAGTTGCCCTGTGGCACGACTTCAAGCTCGATTTTGCCCGCACGATACAGCTCGTCAAAGACATAAGAGTCGGCCTGGCGTGGGAATGAGCAGATGATTTTTTTCACCGCCCCTGTTTTGAGCAGGCGTGCCAAGCCATAATCGCCATTGCCTGCGTTGTTGCTGACAATGGTTAAATTTTTGACATTGCAATCGATGAGGGCGTCAATGAGTTCAGCAGGCTGACCTGCTGGCCCAAAACCGCCAATTAAAATCGTTGCACCATCTTTAATTTGGCTCATCACTTGGGTAAGTGATTGGCTGGATTTATCAATCATTGTTTACTCCTATTTTGTTTTTTTCATGAGTTTTTGGTGTTTTGGCTTATAAAAATAAAAACCAATCATGCCAAATACAATGCCCCAAAACACCGAACTTAGTCCAAACAAGCTCATGCCTGAGGCTGTTACCAAAAAGGTGATTAACGCAGGCTCTTTTTGTTCGCTGTGTTGCATGGCAATGCCAAGATTGGTCAATAATGCCCCAAGCAATGCCAAACCTGCCAGCATGGCGATTAAACTTTTGGGAAGCATGGCAAACAAGCCCACCAAAGAACCTGCAAACACCGCCCCCACCAGATAAAACACGCCATTAAACACACCGCCGATATAGCGTTTGTCAGGGTTTTCGTGGCAATCTTTACCCATGCACAAAGCCGATGTTACCGCCGCCAGCACAATGCTAATCCCCCCAAACACCGCCACAGCGAGCGACAATAGGCTTGCACTATTGATGATGGGCTGGCTGGATACTTGATAATTATTGAGCTTAATAAGCGCCATTCCGGGTAAAAATTGCCCTGTTAAATTTAAAATCACCAACGGCAATGCCAAATTAAACACTGCCTGCCACGAGAATTCTGGGGCGATAAATAGGGGCTTGGCAATACTAATCGCAAACGGTCCTTTGGTTTGGATTAAGCCTGAAAAAAATGCCACCAAAAGCCCTGTCAATAGCACCCACACAATGGCATAACGAGGGGCAAAGCGTTTGGCGATGAGATATACCACCAGCATACTACACGCCAGCACAGGCTCTGCCCCAAAGGCGTTAAATGCCCCCAGTCCAAAACCAAACAAAATCCCTGCCATCATACCACCTGCAATGCCCTGCGGAATGCAATGCAATACCTTATCAAAATAACCACTCATGCCAATCATGAGCGTTATCAGCCCTGCGATGAGATACGCCCCCACCGCCTCGCCCAGACTCAAACTGGGAAATAGACTGACCAAAAGTGCCGTTCCGGGGATTGACCAAGCAAGTAAAATCGGCACTTTGTAGCGTAAGGACAGCACGATACTGCCAATCGCCGAACCAATAGACACCGCCCAAATCCACGAGGTCATCATCTCGGTGCCAATGCCTGCACTTTCGGCAACCTGAAAAAAAATCACCAAAGGTCCTGCGTAAGAAATCGTTACCGCAAGCAAACCCGCCACCATTGCCGACAAAGAAAAATCTTGCTTAAAATCCCTAAATACGCTCATCATCTGCTCTCCTTGTCAGCACCTTTGGCAAAGTTATTTTTTGCCAAAAGTTATCCCTGCAAAATTATCCTTGGTCGCCACCGCCCACAGGCAC
Source organism: Moraxella nasibovis (assembly GCF_029581575.1). Lineage (NCBI taxonomy): Bacteria > Pseudomonadati > Pseudomonadota > Gammaproteobacteria > Moraxellales > Moraxellaceae > Moraxella > Moraxella nasibovis. The sequence continues at coordinate 2,008,171 of NZ_CP089975.1, forward strand.
CACCGTGCCTGTCATGTAGGACGACTCATCAGACGCCAAAAACAAAATCGCATTAACCTGCTCGTCGATCGTGCCATAACGCCCCAAAAAGGTGCGGTCAATGGTTTGTTCAACCACCTCTTGCATCCAAATTTTTTCGTTCTCGCTTTGGGGATTGGTGTTTCTTGGGATTTTGCGTGGTGGAGCGTCTGTACCGCCTGTTGCTACCGCATTGACACGAATGCCGTCTTTGGCGTGTTCAAATGCCAAACTTGCGGTCAAAGCATTGACCCCGCCTTTGGCAGCTGAATACGGCACACGGTGAATGCCGCGAGTGGCGATGGATGAGACATTGACGATCACACCCCTTTGTTGGGCAATCATCTGGGGCAACACCGCATGACAGCACCACAAGGTAGGAAACAGCGAGCGGTTGATTTCTTTGATGATTTCTTGTTCGGCAAATTCCTCAAAGGGCTTCATCCAAATCGCCCCACCGACATTGTTAATCAGCACATCAATGCGACCAAATTTTTCAAGGGTTTGCTTGGCGACTTCTTGGGCTCCTGCATGCTGTTCCAAATCGGCTTTGACGATGAGATGATTGCCCTTTTTGCCAGTTTTTTGTAATTTGGCAATCTCATCGGCGGTTTCTTGCACAAAATCCGAAAAATCCACCAGCACCACATTTGCCCCCTCTTTGGCGACTTGCAAAGCCACGCCACGCCCAATACCCTGAGCGGCGCCTGTCACAATCACCACCTTATCGTTAAAACGCTTGGTTCTCGACATGATTACTCCTGTTATACTTCATGTTGTCGTGCTTTGATTTAAAATAGAAGGGTCTTTTAAATCCCTACCAGTAGCGGCGTTAAGCCGATTGCGCAGTCTTTTTAGGAATCATTACAAGTACTGCCAATGTTGCTAGTACACCAAAAGCCACCATCGTCAAGAGGGCATATTGACCTGCTAAATGCACGCCAGCATCCTTAAAGGCGCTAAAAATAGTCGCTCCTGTGGCGATGCCAAAGGACGCACCCAAAGCACTTGCCATTTTAAACACACCTGCCGCCACGCCTGCTTTATCAAGAGGTACATTGACCATCGCACAGTCCGCTGCAGGGGTAGAATAACAACCCAAACCAAAGCCAAACACCGCAAAAGACACAATGACCCACCACATATACACTTCGTGCGACACAAAGGTCATGGACAGCCCCAATGCTCCAACCGCCGTGATTGCCGTGCCGAGCCACATTGGGGTTTTGTAGCCGAATTTTTGTAGCAGTTTTTCGCTCACACGAATCATAATCATGACCATGACGACATAGCCCAAAGATTTGACCCCTGCTTGAAATGCAGTCAAGCCATGTCCTTTTTGCAAATAGGTATTGATAATAATAATCGTGCCTGCCATGCAATTTAATAAGAAGTTGGACAAACACGCCCCGCTATAACCACGACTGTTGAACAGCGAAAAATCCAAAAATGCCTGATGTTTTTTCTTGATTTCGGTGCGAAAAAACACAATGCCCATAATGACCGCCCCAGCGAGCATGGTTAGCGTAAAACCATTCGTAAACCCAAGTCTAAACCCTTTGGTGATGAGCAAATTTAAACACAAAAGCCCAATCACACAGCTAAACAGCCCCACATAGTCATAACGAGTGGTAGAAGCCTCGTGCGATTTGCTCTCTGGCGTGCCCTTGATGAGAAGCATGCCGACCACCGAAATGGCGATTGACAGCAAGAAAATGCTTTTCCAGCCCATGCTCGTGGCGATTGCCCCACCGACAAAAGACGAAAGCCCTGAACCACCGAACGAGCCAATCGACCAAAAGCTAAACGCCCTTTGTCGTTTGGCTCCGTGATAATAATTTTTGATGATGGACAAAGTCGCTGGCATGATACAGGCGGACGACAGACCTTGCAGCACTCGCCCAAGCCCAAAGGTGAAAGGATTGGTGCTAAAATACAGCACCAAACAGGCGATGATGTTTAGAGTAAAGCCCACATAAGTCAAACGCACTCGCCCAAATTTATCCGCCAATCCGCCCATTAAAATGATAAAACAGCCAGAAAACAGCGAGCCTAAGCTAATCACCGCATTGAGTGAGGTATCTGACATGCCCAAATCTTTTTGAATGGACGGCACGACATTAAACATCGACTGATAAAACAGCCAAAAGGTCAAAACCCCTAGCACCATGCCGATGAGCAGTTTGTCGTTGCCACGAAACTCATTTTGTGTTTGTATTGTTGTCATAAAAAATCCTTTTTTTAAATCACTTCAAATAGTTTTCCACAAGACCACAAAAGTACGCTCCAGCCGTAGCGATAATCTCATCATTAAAATCGTATTCTGGGTGATGTACCATGCACGCCAAATCACCGCCCCCATTGCCGACAAAACAGTAATTGCCGTTGGGGTTAGCTTCTAGCATAAAGGCAAAATCCTCACTTCCCATGAGCGGAGCAATGCCTGTATGAACTTTGTCCTCGCCCACCAAATTTTGGGCGACTTTGATGGCAAATTCGGTCGCATCACTGCCATTGACGGTGGGCGGACAGCCGTTGATGTGCTCAACTTCGGCACTCGCCCCAAAACTTTTGGCTTGAAATTCCACCACTTCTGTAATGCGAGATAGCACCTTTTTGCGGACTTCGGCATTTAGGGTGCGAACGCTTAATTTTAACAGGGCAGAATCATTGACGACATTGGGGACATTGCCAGAGGTGAGTTGCCCTACCGTAATCACCGCTTGCTCAAGCGGACTGACATTGCGAGAGACAATACTTTGGAGGGCAATGGCGATATGACACGCCACCAAAGTCGCATCAATGCCGTATTCAGGCATCGCTCCATGACTGCCCACGCCTTTGACATGCACATGCAAAGTGTCGGAGGACGCCATGACCGCCCCAGTTTTAAAATAAAACTCGCCTGTCGCTAGGCGTGGCATGTTGTGCATGGCAAAAATCACATCGCAAGGAAATTTGTCAAACAAGCCATCTTCGAGCATGACACGACCGCCATAAAGCAGCTCTTCGGCAGGCTGAAAAATCAAATGCACTGTGCCGTTAAAGTTACGAGTTTTGGCAAGTTGTTTGGCACAAGCAAGCAAAATGGTGCTATGCCCGTCATGCCCACAGCCATGAAATTTGCCTGCGACTTGGCTGGCATAAGGTTTACCCGTCTTTTCCACAATGGGCAAAGCATCCATATCGGCACGCAGTCCGATGGCTTTATCGCTGTTGCCGTTTTTTAAGGTGGCGACAATGCCTGTTTTGGCAAGCCCACGATGAACGGTATAGCCCCATTCAGTCAGGTACTTGCCGATGAGATTACTGGTTTCAACCTCTTCAAAACCCAGCTCAGGATTTTGGTGAATGGTTTGGCGAATGCTCGCAAAAAACGCTTGCTCACTCGTCAAATCGCTCAAATGCTGCGGGTTTATGGCAATGGTATTGGACAGGGACATATTTGCTCCTTTTGATAGATGATGACAAATTTCAGTCATTAGGTACTGACCACTAGGGGTCAAAAAGATTTTAATGACTTTTATGAAATTTGCAAGCAATCCATTTTGCCGCCATCTTAATTGGCTGAGAACTTCTCAAACAAGAAGTTTTGCGCCGTGATGTTCTGAACCTCCAACCAATCACGCACCGAATCAACCATCGCCACAGGTCCACACAGATAAATATCCACATCGCCGCCATTTAGCCAGTCATCATCAATATGAGCAGTGACATAGCCTTTACGCTCATGGGTGGACATTTCATTGACCACAACTGTCCGATAATCAAACCAATCATGTTTCGCCTTAAAGTCATCTAGCGCATCAATGCCGACCAAATCCTCATCATTGGTCACGCCAAACACCATGCGAATAGGATGCTCTGAACCTTTTTCATCAAGCACTTTTAGCATGGATAAAAATGGTGCAATCCCTGTTCCACCTGCCAAAAACAGCGTTGGGCGAACCATCGGACGCAGATAAAAACTGCCAAAAGGTCCTGTAAAGCTCATTTTGTCGCCCACTTTGGCGGTATTTGCTAAAAACGAACTCATTTTGCCATTGGGGACATTTCGCACCACAAAGCTGGTTTTGCGCTCGGCAGGCTTTGAGCTGAACGAATAAGAACGAGTTTCATCCGTGCCTGGAATTTTCACATTGACATATTGCCCTGCCAAAAAGCTGATTTCTGGCTCATTATCATCCAGTTCAATTTCAAAACAAATGGTGCTATCAGAGACTTTTTGTAAATCGGTCAGCGTACCACTGAAAGTATGGATTTGGGTTTTGCACACCGCAGAACTTGCCAAAATCTGAATGACCGAATCTGAAGTTGGGTAGCATTGACACGCCAAAACATAGCCTTTTTCGGCATCTTCAGGGCTTAGGGCGTCCTCGATGTACATGTCTTCATCCATGTCATAAGTCCCAGACTCATAAAAAGCTCGGCAAGTGCCACACGCTCCGTCTCGGCAATCTAGCGGAATGTTCATTTTTTGGCGGTAGGCAGCGTCTGATAAAACTTCGCCGTCACCCACTTCAATAAACCGGGTAACACCATCTTCAAATTGTAAAGCGACTTTGTGACTCATAAAAATATCCTTATGTTTTTTATGCAATAAGTTGGCTGTTGGCTGACTGGTTAAATTAAGGCAAAATGGGATTGGTAATTTAACTCACCAATCCCATTTTTATCAAATATGATAAACATCAATGACTTGGTGAATGTAGTCATTTTTTAGAACGACATATTTGCTCAAAATTTTAAAGCTGTCGGCTGAAACATCGATTTCGTAGCGAGACATGCCAAAATGTTGGTAAATGGTTTTGTAACGAAAACTGAATGTATGCCAGTTAAAACGCACGGTGGCTTTGTTACCCTCAACCTTTTCAACTTCAATATTGTTGATGTTGTGGCTGGTGCGAGTGTCTGGAATGGTCGCTGACGAGCGCTCAGTTTTGATACGAAACACACGGTCTTCAAGTCCTTGACGATCTGGATAATAAATCAAGGAAATTTCCGTCATCGGGTCAGTAACCAGCGTGTCATCGTCATCCCATGCTGGCATCCAAAATGACGCCTCTGGTGCGTAGCATTCTAGCCAATCGTCCCATTGTTCATCGTCCAAAAAGCGGGCTTCTTGGTACAAAAATTGGCTGATTTTGTGTTGCAATTCGGCAGATACTAAGCTCATCAGACTTCTCCTTTTTCCAACTTTTGTTCGGTTTCGATGGCTTCTTTCATCACTTCCACCCAATGCTCGTGCTGGGCAAGATACAAGCCTTCATCTTCGGTTTTGACACCGCTTAATTTTGGTTTTAAGCCGATTTCTTGGGCAAATTCGTCCGCCCCATGCACCCAGTGGCTTGCCCCACGGCACATATCATTCCATTCAATATCGATACCTGCGTAACCGACTTGGCAAGAGCGAAACTCTTCTAGGTCGTCTGGCGTTGCCATACCTGATGCGTTAAAGAAATCTTCGTATTGGCGGATGCGGCGTTGGCGGTTTTCGGCACTTTCGCCTTTTGGTGCGATACAATAAATCGTAACTTCGGTTTTATTGACCGCCAATGGGCGTAAAATACGGATTTGCGAGCCGAATTGGTCCATTAAATACACATTGGGATACAAGCACAAATTACGAGAACGCTCAATCATCCATTTTGCCATCGCCTCGCCGTAGAGCTCTTTATAAGTGTCGTATTGCGCGTAGTTTGGACGGTCTTCTGGGTTTGCCCATTGTGTCCAAAGAAGCATATGCCCATGCTCAAAGCCATATGAGCCACCGCCTTGTTTGCCCCAACCGCCTGCACTCATGGCACGGATATTGTCCGCCCCTGCTTGTTTTTCTTTTCTTTGTTGGGTGGTTGCCGCATAGTTCCAATGCACCGCAGAAACATGGTAGCCGTCCGCACCATTTTCAGCGGTCAGTTTCCAGTTGCCTTCATAAGTATAAGTTGATGAACCACGCAATACTTCTAAGCCATCTTGAGCTTGACCGACAATCATGTCAATGATTTTGGTCGCTTCGCCAAGATATTCTTCAAGTGGCAGGACATCAGGATTTAAACTGCCAAACAAAAAGCCTTTGTAGCTTTCAAAACGAGCGACTTTTTTCAAATCGTGCGAACCGTCTTTATTAAAACTTTCAGGATAACCTGCGTCTTTAGGGTCTTTGACTTTTAAAAGTTTGCCAGAGTTGTTAAAGGTCCAACCGTGAAATGGGCAAGTATAAGATGACTTATTGCCCTTTTTATAACGGCAAAGCTGAGCCCCACGATGTGAACAGGCATTAATCATCGCATTTAATTCGCCATCTTTGTTGCGAGCAATGATGATTGGTTGGCGACCAATATAAGTCGTATAATAATCGTTGATTTCTGGAATTTGGCTTTCATGTGCCAAATACACCCAGTTGCCCTCAAAGATGTATTTCATTTCCAAATCAAATAAAGTTTGGTCGGTAAATACAGAGCGATGAACTTTATATTCGCCAGTTTCTGGATTTTCTACTAAAAGCTCGTCAATGCGGTCTAAATGACTGGTATTGACAACAGGAATCTTTGGCATAAATTAACTCCTTGTATCTGCCTATCTGGGTAAATACATTGAATGAATGTTGTTGTAATTTGGATTAGATTGGCTTGCAAAATCTTCGTTTGCAAGCCAATGTACAGACTTAACAATCAGCCCTGAGCTCGTCTTCTGTCCACTTCGGTAGTTGGGGCGGTTTGGGTGTCTTTGGTTAGTTTAAAATCAAAGGCGATGTGCTTAAATGGCTTATCTAGGTTGTATTCCGCCAAATCCTCTGCACTTGATTTGTCGGTCGCCACCGCCACCAAGCCTTCACGAGTACCAAAGGCAAAGTCGTCCCATAGGTATTTGTCGCCTTCGATGTTAAACTGAGTGGTGAGCTTACGGAAGCCGTCAGCCGTGATGAAGTAGTGAACATGCGATGGACGCTGACCATGACGACCTAGCTTGTCAAGCAGGGCTTGCGTCGGTCCATTTGGTGGGCAACCATAGCCAACTGGCATGGTAGTTTGGGCACGATAGCGGCCGTTTTCATCGGTATAAATGGTACGACGAAGGTTGAAATCAGATTGTGATTTATCAAAGAATGAATAGTTGCCCTGACCATTGGCGTGCCACATTTCTACTTTGGCGTTTGGTACGATGTTGCCATCCACATCGGTTACCACACCCTCAATGATGAGCGTGTCAATCTTGTCAGATTCAGAGCCATCGTCCATGCGGGCAAAGCCCACGCTCTCAGGAGCTCCCGCCACATACAGTGGACCTTCGATGGTACGAGGTGTACCGCCTTGCTCTACGCCAGCTTGACGGTCTTTTTCATCTTCAAGTAAGTCCATGAAGTGTTCAAGACCCAAACCCGGAACCAGCAAACCCACTTCATTGGCCTGACCCAAATCAGAGAGGTACTCCATGCCTTTCCAAAGCTCGGTTTGCGTGATGTTCAAATCCACAATGGCTTCAAACAAATCACCCAAAAGACGAACCACAATCTCTTGCACACGAGCGTCCACTTCACCTGTAGCGGTGTCCACATTCATTTTTTTAACCAAAGCATCAATTTCTTGACGGTTCATACTTCTTCTCCTTGTCATGGTGTAGCTGGCATCTTCAAATGGCTGGCTACAGTTGGGTTAATTGCTATGAGAGTGCATAGCCACTTTTGTAAATTAAAAATTAAAAATCAGCTGTCATCATCACGAATCGATGAAGGATGGCGATTTAAGGGCATGACCTCAATGGTCATAAACGGATACAGAGGCAATCCTTGCAAGATGTTATGCAATTCCTCGTTGCTTTCCACATCAAAGATGGAGATGTTGGAATACTGCCCGCTAATTCGCCATAGATGTCGCCATTTGCCTTGTTTTTGTAGCTCTTGGGAGTAGGCTTTTTCGGTCGCCTTGATTTCATCAGCTTTTTGTTTGTCAAAATCCAATGGAATATTGACATCCATTTTCACATGATAAAGCATGGTCATCTCCTTATTTGAGCTTAAATTAAGCTCGTCTTAAATTGTCAATCTTGTTTTCATTCAAATCAATGCCAAGTCCTGCACCTGTTGGCACTTTTAGGGTGAAATTTTCATACACCAAAGGTTTACTCAAAATCTCTTCAGTCAGTAGAAGTGGGGCAAACAGCTCCGTGCCATACGCCAAATTGTCAAAAGTACTAAAAGCATGAGCCGAAGCAATCGTCCCCACCGCACCCTCAAGCATGGTACCGCCATAGAGGTCAATACCTGCAACTTTGGCGATGGTAGCAATTTGACAGGCCTCCATGAGACCGCCTGCTTGCTCGATTTTGACGGCAAAAACATTGGCACAGTGATTTTTGGCAAGTTTGTAGGCATTGGTCGGACACATCACCGCTTCGTCCGCCATAATTGCCACATCAAAACGCTCGGTCAATCTTGCCAGAAGTTCCACATCGTGAATGGCACAAGGCTGTTCAATCAAATCGATACCGCCGTCCTGCAAGGCTTGTATGCCTTTGATACACTGCATTTCAGACCACGCACGATTGACATCAACACGGATGCTAACCTCTTTGCCCAATGCTTTTTTAATCGCCACCACATGTTCGACATCTTCTTCAACTGAACGAGAGCCGATTTTAAGTTTAAAAAAATTGTGGCGCTTTACCTCAATCATTTTTTTGGCTTCGGCGATGTCTTTTTCGGTGTCACCAGAGGCAAGCACCCAAAGCACAGGCAATTCATCACGAAGTCGCCCACCAAGAAGCTCACTGACGGGTAAGTTTAATTTCTTGCCCAAAATGTCGAACAGCGCCGTTTGCACCGCGCATTTGGCAAAGCGGTTGCCCATGATGTGCTTGTCAATCATCTGCATGGTCTGGGCGATGTTTGGTTCGCCTTTTAGACCAGTCAAAAGTGGGGCAAAATAGGTGTCAAGGTTGGTTTTGATGCTTTCAGGAGATTCCTCACCGTAGGAGAGTCCGCCGATGGTGGTCGCCTCACCCCAGCCAACGATACCATCATGGGTGGTGATTTTTACCAAAACGAGGGTTTGTTTTTGCATGGTCGCCACAGACATTTTGTGTGGTCTGATGGTCGGTATGTCTAGAATGATGCTTTCTAATGACTGATACATATTTCTCTGCCCTAAGGTAATTTCCCTGCTGTCAGTTTTGCTTTATCTATACTCTAAAAGAATGTAACTAAAAAAACCAATATTATTTTTGCATTGTTTCATACTTTTTTGGTATAGTTCAATCAAAAAAAACGGTTGCCAAACTGACAACCGCTTTTAAATTCTCATTCCTTCTTAGCCATTGGCGTTTTTCATGTTCACCATAAAAATCGCCACCGCAGCAATAACCCCCGGAATGGCAATCGCCATAAAATTCATCTGATGGCTTAGCTGCAATCCTAACAAAGTACCTGTTAAAACTGGACCTACGATCGCCCCAATACGACCCACGCCAGAGGCAAATCCCATGCCTGTCGAACGCACTGTCGAAGGGTAATATTGTGATACAAAAGTATAAAGCAAAATCTGCGATCCAATCGTTGCGGCACCCGCAATGGCAATCAAAGTGTACAGCACAGGGGCAGGACTGTTAAAACCAAGCAATACAAGTGACACTGCACCGATGGTGAACATACTCACAAGCACAGGCTTGATGTGGAATTTATCTGCCAAAATACCACCCCCAATCGCTCCAATCATACCCCCAATGTTTAGCGCAAACAAAAACAACATACTCGCTCCCAGCGAATAACCCGCCCCAATCATGAGCTTAGGCAGCCAGCTTGCCAAGGCATACACCATGAGCAGGCACATAAAGAATGCCACCCAGAACATGATGGTACTGGTCGTTCTGCCTTGCTGAAATAGAGCTTTAAGCGGCGCTGAATCTTCCACCTGAACGGCGATGGGTTCGATCTCAAAGTCTTTGTTTGCATAGCTTGGGTCGATTTTAGTGATGATTTTCTTAGCCTCATCATCACGACCTTTGCGTTTTAAATAAAACAAAGACTCAGGAAGCATCGCCCAAATCACTGGCATCAAGAGTATGGGAATGCCTGCAAGCATGAACACGATTTGCCAGCCATATACAGGGACGAGCGCCTTGCCTAAGAGCGCAGACGCCATGCCGCCGATGGCATAGCCACTGAACATGATGGCAACGAGCGTACTTTTCATGCGTTTTGGGGCAAATTCTGTGGTAAGCGCAACCACATTTGGCATGACTCCGCCAATACCAAGCCCTGCAATAAAACGCAACACAGCAAACTGCAAAGGATTGTCAGCAAACGCTCCTAAAAAGGTAAACCCTGCAAACAAAAACACGCACAGCATGATGGTTTTTTTACGCCCCAGCTTGTCAGACAGTGAGCCAAACCCAATCGCCCCAAACATCATGCCAAACAAAGCAGAGCTGGCAAGCCAACCTGCCTGCTGAGCAGTCAAATCCCATTGCTCCATCAAAAGTGGTAGTGCTACACCATAAATGGCAAGATCGTAGCCATCAAAAATAATAATAAGCAAACACCATAAAAGCACCACCCAGTGAAAAGGGGTGAACTTAGCATTATCAATAAACTGGTCTAGATTGACCTTTTCGGCACTCATAACAGCTCCTTGTTCAAAGTATAAATAGGTTTGTTGCCAACCCAATGTAATCACTTTTATTTGTAATTGCAAAACCAAATAAATATCAATCCATATCAAATAGGTATAAAGCCAAGACGCATCATAACAATGAAAATACAAAGAGTCTCTCAAACCCTATAAAATCAAGATTTTCAACACGATTCAATTTATTACAAGACGGTTATCCTATGAATTCATACTTTTAAAATATAGAAATTTTTGTTAAGATTTGACAAATCCCAAACTTTAAAGGTTGCTAGATATGGACATCCGTCATCTAAAATATTTTGTTGCTGTGGTGGAAGAGCAAAGTTTCACCAAAGCCTCTGAGCGATTGTTCATTGCTCAGCCGCCTTTGAGCCGTCAGATTCAAAACCTAGAAGATGAGCTTGGCTTACAATTGCTCCAAAGGGGCAGTCGCCCTGTCAAGACCACCGATGCAGGGCAGTTTTTCTATCAGCATGCCAAAAAAGTTCTAAGTAACATCGAGCAAATGGTATCAATGACGAAACGAGTAGGAAAAACCGATCAGACACTTAAAATCGGTTTTGTTGGTTCATTGCTTTTGGGGCTGCTGCCTCAGATTATTTATGAATTTAGAAAGCTTTTGCCAAATGTATCTATTGATTTGGTAGAAATGGGCACATTGGAGCAAATGGAGGCATTAAAAAAAGGTGAGATTGATGTGAGCTTTGGGCGATTAAAATTTTCAGACCCCAGCATCAGACGCATTTTACTTAGAAATGAACCTTTGGTGTTGGCAATCAATAAATATCATCCACTAGCGCAGCACAATGATGGCGTGCATTTGGCAGACATTGTTGATGAAGTGATACTCTGCTATCCCAATACTGGCAATCAAAATTTTGCAAACTACATCAACAACTTATTTGCAGAACATGGATTGACACCGAGCAATATCAAATACCTTTCCAATATTCAGCTTGCACTTGGTATTGTCGCCTCCGGTGAGGGCGTATGCATCGTTCCTTATAACAGTCGTTCAATACACATGGCAAATTTACAATATTTACCCATTTTGGACATTGGTGCGGTCAGTCCGATATTTTTATCTTTTCAAGAAGGCAATGATAATGAATACATTCATTTGCTACTAAGAACCATTGAGCTGATCTATCAAAAAATCGAAATAGACACCAAAATCACTCTTACTCAAACATTTAATTAAATCTCTACCCGCTTCTTGACCGAACCGCCCCACAAAAGACATTTAAATCTCATGTGGGGCGAAGCATGGCTTACACACTTTGTGGTTTTGATGCGCTCGTTTTGCGGCGAGCAAATCGCTTACCTAGGTCGTCCATCAGCGTATAGACCACAGGAATGACAATCAGACTTAAAAAAGTCGAAGTAATAAGCCCGCCAAGCACCGCCACCGCCATCGGACGGCGGAATGTCGGATCGGCACCACCCCAGCCAAACACGAGCGGCAACATGCCCGCCCCCATGGCGATGGTGGTCATGATGATGGGGCGAGCCCGCTTCTTGCAGGCGTCCAAGATCGCATCCAGCTGAGACTTACCCTGCTCTTCGGCGATGATGGCATAATCCACCAGTAGAATTGAGTTTTTCGTGGCGATACCCATCAGCATGATAAAGCCGATGAGCGATGAGATGGACAAGCTTGAATCGGTCAATACCAGCCCAATGAACGCCCCACCGATGGACAGTGGCAACGCCATGAGAATCGTGAACGGCTGCAACACCTTATGAAACAATAGCACCAGCACCCCAAAGATACAAAACACCCCCACGCTCATGGCGATGGCAAATCCTGTAAATAGCTCCGCCATACTGTCCGCCTGACCCTCATCAATGACGCTCACGCCATCTGGCAGGTTTTGCAGGGCGGGCAATGCCTTCACCGCATCGATGACCACGCCAAGCTCTTGGTCAGACTGTACTGTAATCTTAATACTGCGCTGGCGGTCTAGCCTGCGGATCTCCGCCTCGCCTGTGGCGTATTGTAGGCTTGCCACCTCAGACAATTTCACCGCGCCAAGCTCGGTACTGCTAGGCACATACAGCGCATTTAAGGCATTAAAGTCGCTGCGTTTTTCGTCAGGCAGTCGCACGACGATGGGAATTTGTCTGGTGTCCAAATTAAGCTTGGGCAACGCCTGCTCATAATCGCCCGTGGTCGCAACCCGCAGGGTGTCTGCAATGCTTACTGTCGTTACGCCTTTATCCGCCATCTGCACAGTGCTTGGCAAGGCAACAAGCTCAGGTTTGCCAAGTGGCTTGTTGCTTGTGACTGCCGAGACGACAGACAAAGTGCGAATCTGACCCATCACCTCATTGACCGTACGATCAAGCAGCACTGGATCATCAGACATCAAAGAAAACCCATAGCCTGAGTCGCCCGTCGCTGACAGCCCCACCACAAAGCGGGCAGACGGCACCTCAGTGATGGCATCAGCGATGGCGTGCTCAATGTCGGTCTTACTAGGGCGAGTGCCACGAGGGTCAAGCAAGACATTGAGCGTTGCGGCATTCTCACTGCCTGCCGCAGCATTACGACTGTCGCCCCCTTGGGCGGCGCTGCCTGCTGAGATGAACACCGATGCCACGCCATCGACTCGTCCGATGACATCTGCCGCCATCTGTCCAATGCGCACCGTATCATCCAAGGTGGCATCAGGGGTGAGTTCTAGAGTGACTTGCGTTTGATTGCTGTCATCGGGTGGTATGAATGCGCCAGACAACAGCTTTGCCATCGACAGCGAGCCAATGAACAGTACAATCGTCGCCACCAAAGTGATGGCTCGATGATTGAGCGTCCATTTCACCACCTTCAAATACACACGCATCGTGCGTCCTGTCGTCTCGCTTTGATGCGCCTTAGGTTTTAGTAAATATGCCGCCATCATCGGCGTCACCAGACGAGCCACAAGCAGCGACATGAATACCGAAATCGCCGCTGTCCAGCCAAATTGCGAGAAAAACTGCCCCACCACGCCATCCATGAATGCTGTTGGCAGAAAAACCGCTATCAATGTAAAGGTCGTCGCCACCACCGCAAGCCCAATTTCATCTGCCGCCTCCATCGCCGCCTCATACGGGGTCTTGCCCATGTGCAAGTGTCGCATGATGTTCTCCACTTCCACGATGGCATCATCAACAAGCACCCCAATGACCAGCGATAAGGCAAGCAAAGAAATAATATTTAAGCTAAACCCAAACAGCCACATCATCAAAAAGGTAGGAATGATGGACAATGGCAGAGCGGCTGCCGCCACCAAAGTCGCACGCCAATCCTTTAAAAACAAAAACACCACAAGCACCGCCAAAAGACAGCCCTCGATGAGCATCTGCATACTGGCTTTATAATCCTCAGCGACAGGCTCGGCATTGTCATAGATTTTATTGATACGAATGTGCGGATACTGATGGGAAAGCTTGGCAATCTTAGCATCCACTTCTTTCACCATCTGCACCTCACTGGCACCACGAGAGCGAGTGATGGACATCGCCACCACCGTTTGACCGTCCAAGACCGCTTGACTTTTTGGGTCGGCATGAGCATCACTGATGTCGGCAAGCTGACCCAGCGCCACGCCCCCTGCTGGGGTAACGACTTGCAGACTGGCAAGCTCACTCACACTCTTGGCAGAGCCCAGCACTCGAATGATCTGCGTACCACCGCCGATGCTCGCCTCACCGCCTGATGCATCCGTCTGCAAAGCAAACAGCTGATTTGCCAACTGGGTAATTGGCAGCTGCCAGCCACTTAGCCTGTCAGCATCAGCGGCGATGATGATTTGCCTTTCAATGCCGCCCACTCGAGCAAGCTGACCCACCCCCTCAATGCTGGCAAGTTGCTTATTCAAGGTGTCATCCACAAACCAAGACAGCTCCGCCTCGCTCATCGTATCTGATGCCACCGAATAGCTGACCACAGGAAAGCCTGCGGTCGAGACTTTGGTGATGACAGGTGATTCGGCGGCGGCAGGCAAATCGCCTGCGATCTCATCGAGCGCCGAACGCACATCATCCACCGCCTCAGACAAATCTTTTTCTAAGGCAAATTCGGTATGAATGGTGGCAACACCCGTCTGCAAAGTCGAGCGAATGTGCTTAACACCTTCTATGCTGGTGATTTTATTTTCGATTTTTTTGGCGACATCGGTTTCTAGCTGCGCAGGCGATGCGCCCGTATAAGGCACCGTGACGATGACAGCAGGCACATCAATGTCAGGAAACTGCTGAATTTTCATGGCACGAAAGCCCAGCACGCCCGCCACCGTCATCAGACTAAAAATCAAGATGGCAACGAGCGGATTTTTGATGGAATAAGCTGAAAAATTCATCACTGCCCCTGTGTGTTGGTCTGCTGTTCGTGATGATCATGAATCATCGCCACTCTCACCACATCGCCATCCGCCAAGAACTCTGCACTTCTTGCCACGATGAGCGCATCGGTCGGCACGCCTGCTACCGCCACATACGCCCCTTGATGCGACAGCACCGACACCTTATTACGAGCGACTTGGTACAGCCCATCCTCTTTTGCGTGCAATATCCATACGTAATCATGCCCATCAGTGCTCGTCATGGCAGCTCGTGGCACCGACAGTGCCTGTGACTGGCTCAGCACAAATCTGCCCGTCTGATACATGCCAGCGCTCAAAGGCGCGCCCACTGGCAGCGCAACATGCACCGTCATCTCACGCCCTTGATTGGCGGTCGGTGATAGGCGAGTCACCCGACCCACCACCACACCATCGCCCACATCGATGAGCGCCTCTTGTCCCACACGGATCTTTGTGGCGTTTTGGGGTGAGATGGTCGCTTGCCATTCTAATGCGCCATCTTTGATAATGGTAAACAAAGGATTGCCACTGGCAAGCACGCCCACTTGCGCCATGCGCTCGCTGATAATACCTGAGACTGGCGCGGTGATGTTGGTGTTGTTTAGGCTGGTTTTCGTGTTGTTTAATTTGGCACGAGCGGCGATGACGGTGGCGTCTGCCTGTCTTAGCGCCGTCCGATAAGCATCGACTTCCTGACGGCTGATGGCATCCAGCGCAAGCAGCGGCTCAGTACGAGCAAGGTCGGCACGCGCCTTTTCAGCACTGGCGAGCGCTTGCTCTAAATCTGCCGCCGCCTGAATCTCGCTGTCTTTTAAAGATGACGCATCCAGCACCGCCAGCACCTGCCCTGCTTGTACCACATCGCCCACCTCTACGAGCACCTGCTCGATGGTCGCCCCTGTGATGCGCCCGCTCACCTGCGCTGTCTTTTGTGCGGCGATGCTGCCATTGGCAGAGATTTCCTGTGCCACCTGCCTTAGCACAGGTCGCACCGCCTCGACCGTCATGGCGACAGACAAAGCGGCATGATCAGAAGTCGCCGCCCCATCAGTCGCTACATTTGTATCGCCCTGCGTGTCGCTGCGTCCGCCGATACCAAGCCCAATCAGCACGCCAGCCAATAGTGCAGCCAGCAGCACCGCCCCCAAAATCGCCATACCCATCGCCGACAGCCGTCCTGATGGTGCGCTGCTGACGGTCACTTTTTGGTGATGGTTATGGGCGTCTTGATTGGTAGGGTTGTCTTGATTCATGTTATTATCCCAGTTATTGTATGAGTATCATTGTACGGTTTTAAGGGCGGTTTTGACGACATTCATCCATCTTTAAAACGATAAGCATACATCGCATGGTTAAATATCTTGCCGTTCACGCATTCGTTATTGGCAATGATACCACAAAACTCAAAGCCCAAGCGTTCAGCGACCCGTCGAGATGGCAAATTCTGCTCGGCAGCCCGAATCTCCACCACCTGCACCCCATAATAATGCTTAGCGATATCCATCAGCCCACGCACCGCACGAGTGATGATGCCACGACCCTGATGCTCTTGGCTTAGCCAGTATCCGATGTCTGCTTTTTTTAGAGCTGGGTAGATGTTGTTGAGACTTGCCGCTCCGACGATTGCCCCTTGATGGATGATGACCGTATCCACGCCTTTGCCGTCAGCGTATTTACCCAAAGCAAATTTGACAAAGTCCTTGTAGCTGCGTTCATCACAGTCCGCCACCCAAGGCAGGTACTGACCCAGATAGTCCTTTTGGCGACCGACCAGCTGTACCATTTGTTTGGCATGATGCTCATGCACCAATGCCAAAGTGATGTCGTCATCAATAGGATAACAAAACATGATTGCTTCTTTTTATCATTATCTCATTCACTTGGTGGCGTATGGCTTGTGTTCAAGTCTGTTAGGCATTCACATACTCTTTGACATCAGGCAGCCAAGTATTGACAATCTGCTGTGCCAATTGCTGCTGGCTGGCATCATTGATGAGCTGATGGGCGATGTTCTGGGCAGTGGCAAGCAACACTTCATCTCGCACAATGTCCGCCAGATAATAGCCCATGTCGCCTGTCTGCCTTTTACCCAAAAGCTCGCCTGCCCCACGCAGCTCCAAGTCTTTTTGGGCGATGACAAAGCCGTCCGTGCTGTCTCTTAGGACATTAAGCCGTTCAATGCCTGTTGGCGATAACGGCGTTTGGTATAACAGCACACAAAACGACTTGGCAGAACCACGCCCCACTCGCCCACGCAGCTGATGTAGCTGAGACAACCCCAATCGTTCGGCATTTTCAATCACCATCAAAGACGCATTTGGCACATCCACGCCCACTTCAATGACCGTCGTCGCCACCAAAAGATCAATATTACCCAGCTTAAACTCATTCATGACAGCTTGCTTGTCGGCAGGCTTCATCTTGCCATGCACCAGCCCAATGTTAATATCAAGCCGTTCGCACAAATCTTCGTACAACAGCTCTGCCGACTGAGCATCCAGCACGCTTGATTCTTCAACCAAAGGACACACCCAATAGGCTTGTTTGCCTTCTTTGCAATTTGCAAAAATCCGCTCAATCACTTCATCACGGCGATCTCGGCTGATGGTAACGGTGGTGATCGGCGTGCGATTGGGTGGCAGCTCATCAATCACCGACACATCCATGTCGCCGTACATACTCATCGCCAGCGTCCTAGGAATGGGGGTTGCCGTCATGGCAAGCTGATGGGGCGTGCTGTTTGCCACGCCTTTATTGGCAAGGCGAAGTCTTTGTTCCACGCCAAAACGGTGCTGTTCATCAATGATGACCAAGCCCAATTTGGCAAACACCACCCCATCTTGGAACAAAGCGTGCGTACCGACAACCACCTGCACTTCATTCGCCACAATGTCATCAAGCATGGCGGCACGCTCTTTGGCGGTCTGCTTGCCTGCCAAAAAACCCACGCCCACGCCCAAAGGGGCAAACCATTTTTGAAAATTGATAAAATGTTGCTCCGCCAAAATCTCTGTCGGTGCCATCACCGCCACTTGCCAGCCACTGTCCAAAGCATGACACGCCGTCAATGCCGCCACCAAAGTTTTGCCTGCACCGACATCGCCTTGGATCAGCCTTAGCATGGGCTTACTGGTCGCCATGTCTGCCACCGCATCGCCAATCACGCGTTTTTGAGCCTGAGTCAAATCAAAGGGCAAATTTGCCAACAGCTTTTGCGCCAAAGGGCTACTGTCTTGGCATCTGGGCGCTTTGTATTGATAAACATTGTTACGCCGATACAAAAACGCCAACTGATGCGCCACCAGCTCTTCAATAATCAAACGCCGACACGCAGGGTGCGTGCGTTCTTTTAGTCCTTC
Organism: Moraxella nasibovis; assembly: GCF_029581575.1. NCBI lineage: Bacteria > Pseudomonadati > Pseudomonadota > Gammaproteobacteria > Moraxellales > Moraxellaceae > Moraxella > Moraxella nasibovis. Next base: position 2,026,519 of record NZ_CP089975.1, read on the forward strand.
TAACAGTGCCGTCTGAGCAAAAATATCCGCATCTTTATCAGGCAGATGAATCTGTTTTAATGCCGTCAAAATGTCCGATTGAATGTCGTGAATGCCAACATTTTGTAATTGCAAAGGGGTCAGACAATGTAGCGTTTCATGTGAAACGGCATTGATGGCAAGGCGGACAAGCTGGCGTATTTTATTTTGGTGCAAGCCTTTGACCGCAGGATAAATCGGCAACAGCCCACTTTCAAATGCTTTGGTGCCTGTGATGTGGTATTCTGGATGAGCCATCTGCACGCCATAGCGACTCACCTTAATCTCGCCAAATGCGGTGATGTTCGCCCCCAGCACCATCGTGTTTTTTAGTGCCGCATAAGTCTTAAAAAACCGCAAAACAAGCACGCCCGTATCATCCTCAATCGCCACGCTCATGCCTGTACGATTGGTCTCAACATGAGTCACCACGCCACTGACCAGCACGCTCATGCCATGTTCCACATCACGAATTGGCACCAGACGGCTGCGGTCTTCATAATCACGAGGCAGGTGCATGAGCATATCAAAAATACGATGAATGCCCAGCTCTTTTAATCGCCCAGCCAGTGCATCGCCCACCCCTGACAATGCCGTCATGGGCAAGTTAATCACAAGAGAAGTTGCTGGTTTTGGCATGGCACACCTTGATTTACAAATCTTTATAATACAAATGGCTAAATTGTTTTACAATAAGCCTGATTTTACAACCATTTTCATCAATTGAAAAGAACAACATGAAAAAGTACACCGCATTTCCACTCGCCATCACAACAGTCGCCCTGACTGCCACACTCGCCACAGGTTGCACCACAGCCAAACAAACCGTTCAGACCACACCCACCACCCAAGCGATGCCGACGCTTGCTCTTGTGCTTGGTGGTGGCGGTACTCGTGGCTATGCTCACATCGGCGCCATCAAAGCCTTAGAAGAACACGGCATTCGTCCAAATCTGGTGGTCGGCACAAGTGCAGGGGCGATGGTTGGGGCGATTTATGCTTCAGGCAAGCGCATTCAAGACATCGAACACGCCGCCTTGACGCTCAACGACACCGACCTACTCACGCTCGCCCCAAGCAAACAAGGGCTCATCGATGGTACAGCCATAAGACGCTTTGTCAATGACCAAGTCAAACACCAAACCATTGAAAAATTTCCCACACGCTTTGCTGCCGTCGCCACTGACGCCCACGCAAAGACCGCCGTCACCATCCGTCAAGGCGATGCAGGACTTGCGGTGCAAGCCTCATCAAGTCTGCCAAATTTATTCATCGCGCCACGCATTCCTGAGCATGGTGGCAAAAAATACACCGACGGCGGACAAGTCGCCCTGCTGCCATCAGCCATCGCAAAATCTTTGGGGGCAGACATGGTCATCGCCGTTGATGTGATGGCAACACCTACACCGCCCGCCCAAGACAAACGCACTGCCCAGCCCACCAAAAACACCGCAGGCATTGCTCGTACCGACACAGGCATCAAGGCGGTCTGGGGCGATGAAGTCATTGAATTTCCCATTAACAAAGACGCCATCGCCAAAAGCACGCAAGGCTTGCCCATCAGCATTGATGTGGATAAACTGCTTGGCATGATTCCCAATAATGCCCAAATCCCCTTGCCTGCCAACTTCCCAAAAACTCTACCAAAAACCAAAGGCGAGATGATACGCACCATCAACGATGTGTTTTTACAAAACACGAGTCGTGCCACGACCGCTGACATTCAAGCCTCCGATGTCCTCATCGCTCCTGACTTGTCTGCCTATGCCATCTTTGACCCCACCGACAAAGAAAAAATCATTCAAGCAGGCTACGACGCCACGCTACAACAGATGGATCAAATCAAAGCCCTACTTGCCAAGCACGGCAAATAGCAAAGATTGGTACGGCTTTTTTGTTTTTAAAAAGCCGCCCACGCCCCAACAAAAAAACGCAAACCTAAACGATTTGCGTTTTTTATGGTCAATGAGCCACAAAATCATGTGGTTGATAAATTGGGCTAAGATAATGCAGGGTGGGTTTTACCCACCGCTTTTGGGTTTGCATTCTTACAATGGTGGGCTAAGCTTGTCCTACACCTCGATGGCGAACAAAGCCCCCTACGCTTTGCAAAACCCCAACAAATCCAAGCAATTACACCCAACTATTTAACAAGCGTACTAATGGCTTTAAAAGCAGGGTCTTTACTAGAACGCAGCAATTCAAACAAAATCGCCTCCACAGTCGTTACCACCGCACCCGCCCGACGCATACGCCGTAGGGCAATTTTGCGGTCATAAGAGTCTCTTGAACTGGTGGCATCGCTGATGATGACAGGTTGCATGCCATTATCCAACAAATCAAGGGCGGTCTGCTGTACGCACACATGGGTCTCAATGCCAAAAATCAGCACATGATGGCGATTTTGCATGGCAAGATGTCGCCAAGTCGTCTCATCGTCCGCCGAGCTAAATGCCGATTTTTCAAAGACACTTGCCTCACCTAGCACCGCCGACAGCTCGCCCACCGTATGCCCCAAGCCCTTTGGGTACTGCTCATTGACCGTCAAAGGCACACCAAGCAGATTTAGCCCCTCAATCAATATTTTGGCTTTTTTGGTGATTTTATCCATCTCAAAAATGTGCGGTGCAAATTTTTCTTGCACATCAATCATGAGTGCCTGCGTGTCTTCACGGCTGATACGATAGGTGCGTGTTACAGTTGTGGTGCTCATACAAATTCCTTATTTTTCCAAAAAGCCTTTTTAATACAGCTTTAATGTACTAAAATTTTTTGGGTCGGTCAAGGCGTTTTATCACTCCACGCTTGTTTTTGTTGGATAAGATTATCATCGCCAAGCCATCACAAAAAATCCCCACCCAAAACCACAAAAAACACTTGCATTCATAAAAAAGCCGATTATCATAGTCTTTTTAATCTTTGAAAATCATAAAGCCAAAGCCATCATGCACAGCCCAAATCCCAGCCAAAACCCAATCCAATGGTTTCGCCACTCCGCCCCCTATATCAACACACACCGTGGCAAGACTTTTGTCATCATGTTCGGTGGCGAAGCGGTGGCGCACGCCGATTTTGATCGTCTGATTCACGATTTTGCCCTTTTGCACAGTCTGGGCATTCGGCTGGTGCTGGTGCATGGAGCTCGTCCGCAGATTGATGATGCGCTTAGCAAAATCAATCTGCCCACAGACAAATCCAGCCACCTGCGTATCACACCGCCTGCTGCCATGCCACACATTTTGGCGGCGGTGGGGGCAATTCGCTTGCACCTTGAATCACGACTGTCGATGGGGCTTGCCAATTCGCCCATGTTCGGGTCACGCATTGATGTGGTGTCGGGCAATTTTATCATCGCCAGACCCTATGGCGTGCGTGATGGCATTGACCATCAGATGACAGGCGAAGTGCGTAGCATTGACGATACTGCCATTCGTCATAATCTGTCGCATAATCACATCGTCATTTTAAGTCCGATTGGCTTTTCTATGTCAGGCGATGTGTTCAACCTGTCTGCCGAAGAAGTGGCGCAGCACACCGCACGCACCTTACAAGCGGATAAGCTGATTTTTCTTGGCGAAGATGCCCTATATCAACACGGCAAACTCATCAGAGAGCTGACCACCGCCCAAGCCCAAACACTGCTTGATGGCGATGATGACTTAGATGAGCAAATGAGACGATTTTTGGCGTGTGCGGTGCGTGTGGGCGATGTGGTGGAGCGGACGCAGATTTTACCCTTTGCCAAAGACGGTGCGTTATTAGAAGAGTTATTTACCCGAGATGGCTTGGGGACGATGATTACTCGCACGCCGTATGATAAGATTCGCCCTGCGGTGATGGGCGATGTGCTGGGGCTTTTGACCTTATTAAAACCCCTAGAAGACGCAGGCATTCTCATCAAACGCCCACAAGAGCGGCTAGAATCCGACATTGAGCATTACACCATCATCGAGCGTGATGGCATGGTGGTCGGCTGTGCGGCACTGTATTCGCTTGATGATGAAAGTGCAGAGATTGCCAGCATTGCCATTCACCCTGACTATCGTGGTGGCAGTCGTGGCGATGATTTATTAAAATTCATTGAAAACCAAGCCAAAAATTCAGGTCTCACCAAGCTGTTCGCCCTAACCACACACACAAGCCACTGGTTCATTGAACATGGTTTTTTTGAAACCAATGTCCTAGCCCTACCCCAAGCACGCCAAGCACGCTACCACAACGGCAGAAATTCCAAAATCTTTATCAAACACATTGTATGATAAGCCAAAAAAATAAACCCTTGAAAAATCAAGGGTTTATGTTATTTACCGACATTAAAAGCATCAAGCTTTTGGATCATTGATTGGTCTGTGCCTGACCTTGGGCAGCTACCATGTCTTGCTGCGCTTTGGCAATGGCGGCTTTGGCGGCGGCCTCATCGAGCAGCTCAACAGTAAAAATCAGCGTGCTGTTTGGCTCGATGGCAGGATTGCCCGCCTCGCCATAGGCAAGCTCACTTGGTACATACAGCTCGTATTTAGCACCCTCTTTCATTAGCTGCAAACCTTCCGTCCAGCCTTTGATGACTTCGTTCAGTTTAAACTGCGCTGGCACGCCACGCTCATAAGATGAGTCAAATACTTTGCCGTTGATGAGCTTGCCTTCATAATGCACCGTCACCACATCGGTGGCTTTTGGCTGCTTGCCGGTGCCTTCGGTGATGACTTTGTATTGTAGACCTGATGCGGTGGTCTGTACGCCTTCTTTGGTCTTATTTTGGGCTAAAAATTGCTCGCCATCGGCTTTATTTTTGGCAGCTTTTTCGCCAGCCTCTTTGATTTTGCGCTCTTCAAAAGCCTTGCCCACCGCCTCGATTTGCGCATCGGTTAAGGCGCTTTCTTTGCCGTCAAAGGCGTCTTTGATGGCTTTGTTTAAAATGTCCATGTCCAGCTGTTCGCCAGTTTGGTCGCTCATCGCTTTTAGATTGGCACCTTGCCCATAGCCGATGATGTAGCTGATTTTTTGAGTTTCAGAGCTTTGCTCATTGACGACGGTTGATTTTTGGGGTGTCTTAGCGTCGGTCGCTGCCTCAGCCTTGTCTTTGTTGCAGCCAGCCAAAGCCAATGTTGCCATTAAGCTTGCGGCAAGTAGGGTGTATTTTTTCATGAATTTCTCAATTTAAAGGATAAAATGACGGCGCAAAGACGAGCTTAGGTCTGCACCAAGAAGCACATCATACCAAAAAATGCGCCCAAGCGCCATGCTTTCGGTGCTTATTTGGATTTTGACTGTATAGGAATTGTTAATATTGTTATGAAAAATTATCCACGAGCAAAATTCCAGCGATTTTAATGCTATAATCTAGCAATAAATCGCCTGTTGTGATGTGTCAGACACATTTTTTAATGAGCCGCACCACCCTAAATGGCGTTCTTTCAATTTAAATTCTTAAATTTTCATCTTCTTAAACACCCACTGTGGAGCATATTCATGGAACATTATATGAATTTTGCCATCTTTAACCAATACTTACAAAGTCCGATTGGTTCTATCGTTGGCGCCATTGTCATTTTCATTTTGGGCTGGATCGTCGCTCTTATCTTGGCATCTTTGACCAAAAAAGGTGCATCCAAACTGGGTCTGAATGAGCGCATGAGCCAATCTACTGGTCGCAATTATGACCTGAATAATCTGATTGGTAAAATCGTCTTTTGGTTCGTGCTTGCCGTCGGTGTGTCTGCCGCACTCAACCAACTCAACCTAAACTCAATCTCTGCCCCATTTGCCAACATGGTCAATCAAGTCTTATTATTCTTGCCAAATCTTCTAGCAGCCATCGCCGTTGGTGTGATCGGCTGGGTACTTGCCACCGTCGCTCGCAATGTGCTTAGCACCGCCCTTGCCAAGACCACACTAGACGAGAAACTTTCTCAAGAAGCTGGTGTCAAGCCGATGAGCGGTACGATCGCCGACATCGTGTATTGGTTCATCCTATTGATGGTGATGACCATGGTGCTGGGTCGTCTGGGTCTAAACGGTCTATTTACCCCACTGACCAACATGATTGACAAAACCTTCAACTTCGTGCCAAACGCACTGATGGCGGGCTTGGTATTCTTCATTGGCTACATCGTTGCCAAAGTGGTGCGTGGCATCGTCACCAATCTGGTTGCAGGCTTAAACATTCAAGTACTCGCCAGCAAAGCAGGCATCAGCGAGAAAAACAGCCTACCTTCTATCGCAGGCTCGCTGTCTTTCATGCTCATCATCGTGCCATTCACCATCGCAGCACTGGACGCCTTGAAAGTTGAGACCATCTCTCGCCCTGCCACCAACATGCTGAACAAAATCCTAGAATCTTTGCCGAATGTCTTCACCGCAGCAGCGATCTTGGTAATCACTTATTATGTGGTGCGCATGCTGTCAAACATCGTCAAAGGCATCTTGGCAAATACGCAAATCGATGCACTGCCTACCAAGCTTGGACTACAAAGCGTGCTGGGCGATAAGAAACTTTCAGACCTTGCTGGCTGTGCCATCTTGTTCTTTGCCATGCTGTTCGCCAGCATCGCAGCGGCGGATCTGCTAGGTTTCCATCAGATCAGCGGCATGATCACCATGTTCATCGCCTTTGGCAGCCAAATCATCTTGGGTGCTGTTATCCTGACCATCGGTTTTTGGTTGGCGAACATCATCGCAGGTGTGGTGGAGCGCTCTGAGCAAGGCAGCCGTTTCCTAGCTAACATCGTGCGTGTGCTGATCATGGGTCTGGTACTGGCAATGGGTCTAAAAGCAATGGGTATCGCTGACAGCATCGTAAATCTTGCCTTTGGCTTGACGCTTGGTGCGGTCGCTGTGGCATTCGCCCTAGCCTTCGGTCTGGGTGGTCGTGAAGCAGCAGCTCGCCTACTAAAACGCCTTCAAGACAAGGCAGAAAGTGAGGCGGACAATAAAGTTATCTTGCCAACCGACACCAAAAAAGCCGTAGAAGACAGCATCGAGGATAACACCCCTCGTTTCTGATTCAAAACTGGTTTCATAAAGCAGCGCCTTACTTTGGGCGCTGTTTTTTGGGGTTATAATCACCGAATGGCAAAATTACCACAAAATGATGCGATGTCATAAGCTTAAGCTTGCAAGCCCAACAAATTTAATAAGCCACATTTAACGCATTTAAACACACCCATAAAAAAACGACAAGCCAATGATTGACTTGTCGCTTTGGTCATCAAAGATGGGTTACCCCCCAATCTTCTTATATTTCATTCTCTTAGGTGTTGCATCTGCACCCAGTTTTTCTTTACGCCATTTTTCATATTCAGAATAGTTGCCGTCAAAAAATTCGGGCTGTTCATTCTCAAAGGACAAAATATGCGTACAAATACGGTCTAAGAACCAGCGGTCGTGCGACACCACCATCACCGTACCTGGGAATACCTGCACCGCATCTTCCAAGGCACGCAAGGTTTCCACATCAAGGTCGTTGGACGGTTCGTCAAGTAGGATAACATTCGCCCCTTGTTTTAGGGTCTTGGCAAGTTGCAGACGATTTCGTTCACCGCCCGATAGGTTGCCAACCAGTTTTTGTTGGTCTTGACCTTTAAAGTTAAAACGACCGATATAAGCACGGCTTGGCGTGGTGTATTCGCCCACGGTAATCATATCCAAGCCGTCTGACACTTCTTCCCACACGGTTTTTTTGTCGTCCAACTCATCACGCACTTGTCCCACATAGGCGACTTTCACGCTCTCACCAATCTCCACGGTGCCTGTGTCGGGCTTGTCTTTACCTGTAATCATATTAAAAAGCGTGGTCTTACCCGCTCCGTTTGGCCCGACAATCCCAACAATCGCCATTGGTGGCATGGTAAATGACAAGTTTTCATACAGCACACGACCTTCAAACGACTTAGAAATGCCTTTAACTTCAATGACTTTATTGCCTAGGCGTGGTCCTGGTGGAATGTAGATTTCCGCCGTTTCGTTTCTTTGTTGGAACTCACGAGAGTTCATCTCTTCAAAGCGTTCTAAACGAGATTTGGATTTGGCTTGCTGACCTTTTTGGTTTTTACGCACCCATTCCAATTCTTGTTTTAACGCCTTAGCAAAGGCTTCTTCTTGCTTTTGTTCTTGTTCTAGGCGTTTGTTTTTCTGTTCCAGCCACTCGGTGTAGTTGCCTTGATAGGGGTAGCCATAGCCACGGTCAAGCTCCAAAATCCACTCGGCAACATTGTCAAGGAAATAACGGTCGTGCGTAATCGCCACAATCGTACCAGAATAATCCTTCAAAAAGCGTTCCAGCCACGCCACAGACTCAGCGTCCAAATGGTTGGTCGGCTCGTCAAGCAGCAGCATATCAGGCTTAGATAGAAGCAGTCGGCATAGGGCGACACGGCGTTTTTCACCGCCTGACAGCTTGGAGACATCAGCGTCCCAAGGTGGTAGGCGTAATGCGTCCGCCGCCTTTTCAAGCTGAGTGTTTAGGTTGTGGGCGTCCCACGCAGCGATGATGTCTTCCATCTTGCCTTGCTCGGCAGCCAGTTTGTCAAAGTCAGCATCAGGCTCGGCATATTCGGCATAAATTTGATTAAGGCGTTCTAAAGCGTCCAACGCCTCACGCACGCCGTCTTCGACATTGCCCCGCACATCTTTGGCGGGGTCAAGTTGGGGCTCTTGTGGCAGATAGCCAACTTTAATGCCTGCTTGGGGACGAGCCTCGCCACTGTATTCGGTATCCACGCCTGCCATAATGCGCAGCAAGGTGGATTTACCTGCACCGTTGAGACCCAAAACGCCAATTTTGGCACCCGGAAAGAAAGAGAGCGAAATGTCCTTTAAAATCTCCCGTTTTGGCGGAATGATTTTGGACACTTTGTTCATCGTATAGATATATTGAGCCATAGCTATCCTTTAATGAAAATCTTGAGTTGTCAAAATTAAGAATTATTGAAAAAATAAAATCTAACCTGTTATTATCGCACGCTTTGATGGTTTGGGCAAATGATTTTATCGTGCGATTTTTTTTTGACGAAATTATTGACTTTTCGTTAAGTTATAGTATATTTACACTGTTGATAAGTTATTGTTAAAACTTATCAATATGTATATCAATCGTAAATCACTTTCAAGGATCTTTTCTGAAAATCAAATTTGCTGCTATTATTGCAACTGTCGCCATGCTGTCTGCCTGCGCAACGCCACACATCGTCGAGACCACCAAACTGAACGACAACCAGCTAACCTGCGAACAGATCAAATCAGAGATCGCTGAGGCTAAAAAGTTTGAGCAAGAGGCTCGTGCGGAACGCAAAGTTACTGGTAAGAATGTCGCTGCGGCACTATTCTTTATTCCTGCATTATTCGCCACCTATGCCAACACCGAAGAGGCAATCGATGCCGCCAAAGAACGCCAAGAAAAGCTGACCAATCTTTATAACAAAAAACAATGTGGCTAATCTTAAAAAACCGTGCAAGATTGAACGGTTTTTTTGTATTAAAGGGTGGATTGATGAGAAAATACAGGCATCATTCAGCCTTACAACAACCACTCAATCGGCAGCTGGCTTGCGATCCACACCTGCACACGGCGAAACAGTGAGCTTTCTGGCTCATGCGTGCGCTCGATTGTCTCGCCATCTTCGATGGTCGTCCAGATCATCTTGCCTTTGTCGTTCAGGCTCACTGCATAAGCGTGCTTTGGCAGATTCACCGACAGCTGATCCATCAGGTCTTTGGCAAGCTTTGGGCTGTCGATGAGTAGCCCCATCTCGGTGTTGAGATTGGCAGAACGAGGATCCATATTAAAAGAGCCGACATACAAATACTGCCCATCCACCGCAAAAGTCTTGGCGTGCAGACTGGCGCCCTGCCCATCGTAGGCACTTCTGACGGCAGCAGGCTTGACGGTGGCATCGTCTTTAAGCTCATACAGCTTGACGCCGCTTTTTAGCAGGTCTTTGCGGTATTTGGCATAGCCTGAATGGACCACCGCCACATCGTTGGCAGCCAGTGTATTGGTCAGCACTTGCACCGTTTTACCATTTTTGGCAAGCTTACTTAGCATCTCTTCACCCTGTCTGGTCGGCACAAAATAAGGCGAGACGATCACAAGCTCATTTTGGGTGTTTTCCATCAAAGGCGAAATGTATTTGTCAAGGATATTTTCTTCTTCTTGTTTTTTGAGCACCTTATCAGGGTGGTCGCTGATGAATTGCGTTTTTGCCCACACCCAAGGCATCTGCCCGTCCGTCAGATAGTTGGAAAAGTTTGCCTGCATGAGCAGACCAAGATACTCTCGCGCCTCATCAGCCACGCCCGAAAGGTCAGCGGGCTCGACATCGCCGATGATGGCTTGGGCAGGATAGGCGGATTGATTGTTCCAATATCTGTCAAAATCTTCCGCCGTCTCGTGCGCCGCTTGCCCCACCACCGCCACATCTAGGTCAGCGAACATCATGCCACTCGTCGCATCAAAATACTCATCGCCAATGTTGCGCCCACCGACGATACTCACGATGCTGTCAGCGGTCATGGATTTGTTGTGCATGCGGCGATTGAGACGAAAAAAGTCCGTCAAATACCCCAAAGGGCGAAAACGGCGCTGCATGTATGGATTAAAAAGGCGTACTTCGATGTTGTCATGGTCATCAAGCCTGCGAATCACGCCGTCCATGCCCGCCATCGTATGATCATCAAGCAGTAGTCGCACACGCACGCCACGGTCGGCGGCAGCGATGAGTCTTTGGCTAAGCAGTCTGCCCGAGATGTCGTCGTGGTAGATGTAGTACTGCAAATCAAGGCTCTGCTCTGCCATCTCGACCAAAGCCAGACGAGCCAAAAACGCATCACGGCTGTTTGCCAGTGTATAAATGCCACTTTCGCCCGAGTGCTCGATGATCTCTGGCAGCAGGCGCTTGGCAATATTGCCATCTGGGCTTGGCATCAGGTGCGTGGAGACGGTCCTTTGGACATTCTCTGGCAACGGACGATGGCTTAATGCCGCCAGCAGCGCCACCGCAAGGACAAGCAGCAAAAGCCCAATCACCACGCCCCGCACCCAGCGTGGCAAACTACGCCAAATCATCATAGCCAAAACCCATTATTATTAAAGTTGGCGTATTATACCGCAAAAACTGACTGAAAGTGTCGGTGGTTGCTTGGTTTAGCCAAACTGACAAATCAAAAAATCCGTACAACACAAAGCATCACTTTCGCCAGACTTGATTTTAACTGAGTAGAGATGGCGCTTTTGCATTTGTTCATAAATAATAAGACGGCAGAATTTGGAGAGTTTAGAGAGTTTTATTGGCAATATTTTAAAATCTTAGAGCAGATTGCCATTAACCTTGTAGGCTGTGCCAAGTATTTTTTTGGTAAGCGGACTGACAAGGCAGATCATCGGATTGTCAAATAAATCTGCCATAATACTTCCTTGGTTGATGATATATAAAGTGCTTGAATACATTGCAATGACTGCGTTTGGTGGCATTTTCTTAGCTATTGCAAGTCATTTGCCGTTATCATAAAATAGTCGTCCATATTGCACAAATGGTTTTTTATTTTTATTTATCGGACTTATCCATGAATGTCACCCTACGCCAGCTGAACGCCTTCATCGCCGTATCTCGCCACAAAAGCTTTACCAAGGCGGCTGATGAGCTGTATCTGACCCAGTCGTCTTTGAGCGGACTGATTAAAGAGATGGAAAATCAGCTGGGCATCACGCTGTTTGACCGCACCACCCGTCAGCTACACCTGTCAGAAGCGGGCGAGCGGCTCGTGCCTTATGCCCTGAATGTCTTGGATGACATGCGCATGTTCACAGGCGAGATCCACGACATCAAAGACTACCATCAAGGCAAAGTGCGCATCGCCGCCAGCCAGCAGCTTGCCGCCACCATCATGCCCAGTCTCATCAAGGCGTTCAAACAAGCCCATCCAGACATTCAGGTGAGTCTCATCGACTGCGGCATCGGCGAGGTCATGGAGCGAGTGCAGCTCATCGACGCTGACATCGGCATCGGTCCTGAGCATCCTTTTAGCAGCGACATCTTGGCAGAGACGCTGTTTTCATCGAAGTTTTATTTGATTGTTAAGCCCGATCACGCTTTGGCTGGGCGGTCGGAAGTCACATGGCAGGACATTCCAGTAGGCGAACTCATCACGCTACAAGCCGCCTTTGCCGAGCAGATCCGAGCGGCACTGCCGATGGAGCTGACGGAGCGGCTGTTTCGAGCTGATTATGAAGTCAATTTTTTGTCCACTGCGCTTGGCATGACGCAAATGGGGCTTGGCATGACGCTGGCACTCAGCTACGCCAAAAACTGGATAGATCAGCATGATTTGACCATGATTCCCATCAAAGAGCCTAAGATTGATAGAAAATTTTTGCTGTATCAGCACAAACACCGCTCCCCCAGCGCGGCGGTGTTGGCGTTTGCCAATTTTTTAAAAACTTATGCAAAGCACTGGCAAATTGACACGCCGTGAGCATTGAAACACTCTCCAAAAGCGCCATCGCCAAGCCCCAAGATGACAAATAGACGGCAGGCTTGGCGAAATTTGCATCATCACTCACAAAATCATTTACAAGCATCAAAAAATTCTTTATGCTAAGATAATCCGTATGGTTTTTAAGGATTTTTGAAAAATTGGAGCCTTCATGACACACATCACTCACAACACCGACCTACGCCGCTTTGAAACCACCATCGATGGCATCACCGCTTATCTAAGCTATCTGGATCACGGCGACACACTCATCTACAATCACACCATCGTCCCAAGTGCGCTTGGCGGTCAGGGCATCGGCAAGGCACTCACCAAGCACGCACTGGATTATGCACAAGCCGAAGGTAAGAAAGTGGCGCCGACTTGCAGCTTTGTCGCCGCTTATATCCACAAAAACCCAGAATACAAAAACCTACTGGCGTGAAATGGCTGGCGCATTTGTTGGTAGATTTGTTGGCATAAGAAGTGCTTTTTTGGCAAGATTTTTGGCAAAAAGTTTTTAGCACAAAGTTTTTAGCACAAAGTTTTTAGCATAAAGCTTTTGTCATAAAGGCAGTTTTGGTAATTTTAAGCAATACAAGGAAAGTATGATGAATCACGCCTTAAACCATCTATTCACACCGCCCTTTGATGTCTTGACAACCAGCGAACGCAAGAAACTTGCCGCCGTCAGCCAAATCGTCTATCTGCCAGAACACACCGCCGTCAATGGCGATTGGCAGGGCGATTTGTTCATCGTCATCAAAGGCAAGCTCACCCAGCACCAGCATGGCGAGCTGGTGGCAGGCTTGAATGTGGGTGATTGGTTTTCTTTGGCGGACAAAGATGGGGTCGCATTTGATGTCATCACCCAAGAACAAAGCCTGCTGTATCGGCTTGATGGCGACACCGTCCATGCCATCAGTCAGCACAACGAGCGACTGCGGACATTGCTGTTTGCCGATTTGACCACTCGCAAATCACAGCAAGACGCCCAAAGTGCCATGAGCCAAAGCCAACAGCTACTCTACCGCCCTGTTGCCAGCATTGGCGAACACATCCGCACGCCCAATTTTATTGACGAAAACGCCAGTCTTTATGAAGCGACTTGCCGTATGATGGCGGTGGATGCCAAGCACATTTTGGTCAGCTCGCCCAATGGCGTGGGCATATTTACCCAGACCGATGTCTGCCGTGCCATCACAAAAAAAGCAGACTTTGCCACCACTTGCGTCAAAGATTATAGCCGATTTAATCTCTACACCATTCATGAAAGCCACGATTTGAGCGAAGCGTTGATTACCATGATCAGCAAAAGCGTCCATCGCTTGCCGATCGTCAATGATGCAGGCGAGATCACAGGCGTGATTGGACAAACCGAACTGCTCAACTACCTAACCAACCATTCACAGCTCATCACACAGCGGATTGACCAAGCCCAAAACCTAGACGAAGTTTTGGTGGGTGTGGAGATGATTGGTACATTCATTCGCCAACAAAACCAAAGTGGCATGAAAGTCCATGTCATCAGTCGCATTGTCCAAAGTCTCAACATTCATGTCTTTACTAAGGTATGGCAACTCATCGCACCGCCTGCCGTCATTGACAACACCTGCCTGATTGTCATGGGTTCTGAAGGTCGTGGCGAGCAAATCATGCGTACCGACCAAGACAACGCCCTAATCATTCGTGATGGCTTTGACGACCCAAATCTGCCCACCTACGCCCAAGCCTTTAATGATGCTTTGTTTAAACTTGGCTATCCTTATTGCGATGGCAACATCATGATCGCAAGCCCTACTTGGCGAAAGTCGCTCACCGATTTTAAAGCCCAAGTCAGCACATGGATGGGAGCGACTGGTGGCGAGATGATGATTCACTTTGCCACACTCATGGACGCTCACCCTGTGTGTGGCGATGTGGCGTTATTTTATGAATTAAAATCACACTGGCAACACGCCGTCCGCCACGCTCACGCCAATTTTATCAACCGCTTTGCCGCACCAACCCTACAAATGGCGAGCGAATCTGGTTTTTGGCAAAAATTCACCGGCGGAAAAGACAGCGACATCGACCTAAAAAAAGCTGGCATTTTTCCCATCGTGCATGGCGTGCGAGCATTGGCACTTGAATACGGCATTGATGAGACCAGCACTCGCCTGCGTCTGCGCCAATTAGCCAGCCAAAAAGTCATTGACGAAAAAACCGCCCAAAACATCACCGAAGCTTTGGAATTTTTCTTATCAAAACGCCTTGCCGTCTCGCTCATCACCGATGACAAATCCGCCCGCAAGGTCAATCCAAACACCCTATCGTCATTGGAGCGAGACCTGCTCAAAGAAAGTCTGGCGGTGGTCAAATACTTCAAAGGATTCATCACTCGCCATTATCGTCTTGATGTGTTTGTGGGGTGAGCGATGTTTGATTTTTTAAAAAAATTCATCACAAACAATCAAAAATCCCAATTAAAATCGCCCGAATACGCCTATCTGTTCGGCACACCAAGCGATGATGAATGGGTGTGCCTAGACCTTGAATTGACAGGACTTAATCCAAAAACCGACCATATTTTAAGTGTCGGTGCGGTCAGAATCACAAAAACAGGCGAAAGTTTTGGCATTGACACCGCTCACGCCCTATCCATCATCTGCCGACCGCCAACCATGCCCGACACCAAAAGCATTGTCATTCATGGGCTACGACCGATGGATGTGGAAAATGGCAAAAGCTACGATGAGATGCTTGACGAGCTTTTGCCCTTTATTGGCACTCGTCCTGTCGTGGGTTTTTGTACCAGCATGGACATGGCATTCATCAACGCCCTTGCCAAGCCAAAATTGGGCGTAAAATTGCCACACACACTCATTGATGTGGCAAATCTTGATCAAAAATTACGCCAAAAAACCAACAAAAACAACGACATTCCCATTGACAAACGCCATCTGGGCGAGCTCTTGACCGCTTATCAAATTCCCATTTTGCCTGCACATGACGCACTCAATGACGCTTTGATGACGGCGATGCTGTTCTGCCATTTAAAAGGCAAATTGGGCGGTAAAAGTTGATACAAACACACGATAAAATTGCTAGCTTTTATTTGCAAATGTGCTAAACTAGCGAAAAATTTATCTGCTGATTTTTATTGATATTAAGGATTTTTATGAGCAGTCTTAAGCCCGATCAAGTCGCCCTACAATTAGAAAGCCTGCCTGCGTGGCAGCTGGACGGTCATAGTCTGGTGCGCACCTACGAATTTGCCGACTTCGCTTCTGTGGTGGCGTTCATCGTCAAGGTGTCGTTTCACGCCCAAGAGCTTGAACACTATCCAGAGTGGGAAAATTGCTACACCACTTTGCGTGTACGCATCGGCAACATCGAGCGAGGTGCCGTGCGCAACCGAGATGTCCAGCTTGCCAAGCGCCTAGAAGCATCTTTTCATGGTTGATGCCATCAAGCCAAGTGTTTGCTTGGCTTTTTTATCGTCTTTTAAATAGCCCACTCATCAAGGAAGTATCATGCAATCATTCAGCCAGACCCTTTGGCAAGAAAACCTAGCCCTGTACGAGGCAACACTAAACCTACCCTTTAATCAAGAGCTTGCGGCAGGCACGCTGTCCAAAGCGGCGTTTAGCCATTATGTCATTCAAGATGCTCATTATCTGCTGGCTTATGGTCGAGCATTGGCAGTATGCGCCGCCAAAGCCTACGAGGCGGACGAGGTGATTTTGTTTAGTGAGGCGGCAAAGGTGGCGATTGTCGTGGAGCGGTCGTTGCATGATGGCTTTATGCAAGAATTTGGCATCAGCCGTGAGGATTTTTTGAATACGCCTTTGACTTTGGCGTGTCATCATTACACTTCTTATCTGCTTGCCTCTGCCTATGCTGACAGCTACCCTGTGGTGCTGGCAAGTCTGTTGCCGTGTTTTTGGATTTATGCCAAAGTAGGACAAGACATTTATGACAAATCCGCCCCAAACAACCCCTACCAAGCATGGATTGACACCTACGCTGGCGAAGAATTTCACACAGCGGTGCAAAAAGTGATTGCGGTGGTGGATAAAGTCGCCGCCCACGCTGACGAAACCACGCTTGATAAAATGCGCAAGGCTTATACTTATGCCGCCAAGTTAGAATGGCTGTTTTGGGAGAGCGCCTATCATCAGACGCATTGGCGAGATTTGGACGCACTTGGCTGATTTGGCTGAGCAAAAAACCCAAAAATTTGCTAAAATGGCGGTTAATTTTTTTTGATTAACCGCTTTTTTATATGACAACCAATCAGCCTACCTTTGACACTCGTGCCATCAGCGAATTTACCGAATCTGCCTACCTAAATTACGCCATGTATGTCATCATGGATCGTGCCTTGCCGCACATCGCCGATGGTCTAAAACCTGTACAGCGCCGCATTGTCTATGCGATGAGCGAGCTGGGACTAAAACACACCGCCAAGCCCAAAAAGTCTGCTCGCACGGTGGGCGATGTGCTGGGCAAATACCACCCACACGGCGACAGTGCGTGCTATGAAGCGATGGTACTCATGGCTCAGCCGTTCTCTTATCGCTATCCGCTCATCACAGGTCAAGGCAACTGGGGCAGTCCTGACGACCCAAAATCCTTCGCCGCCATGCGATATACCGAAGCCAAAATGTCCAATTATGCCAACACACTCTTGTCCGAGCTAGAACAAGGCACGGTGGATTGGGTGGATAATTTTGATGGCTCATTAAAAGAGCCTGCCACTTTGCCTGCTCGCCTGCCTAACATTCTTTTAAACGGCACCACAGGCATCGCTGTCGGCATGGCGACCGACATTCCACCGCACAATCTGACCGAAGTCGTCAAAACCTGCATTAAACTGCTAAAAAACCCTGCCCTATCCGTGCGTGAGCTGTGCAAAACGCTCATCGCTCCAGATTTGCCGACTCGTGCCGAAATCATCACACCAAGTGATGAGCTGATCACCATGTATGAAACAGGCAAGGGCAGCTACAAAATGCGCGCCACCTATCACATTGACCCCAAAGAAAAAAACACCGTCATCATTGACGCTCTGCCCTATCAAGTCTCAGGCAATAAAGTCATCGAGCAAATCGCCAAACTGATGACGGACAAAAAACTGCCGTGGCTTAACGACATCAATGACGAATCCGACCATGAAAACGCCTGTCGTATTGTCCTTGAATTTAAAAAAGGCAAAATTGACATTGAAAAAATCATGAACCATCTGTTTGCCATGACCGACCTTGAAACGAGCTTTCGAGTGAACATGAATGTGATTGGCATGAATGGCAAGCCACAGGTCAAAAACCTAAAAGACATCTTGTCTGAATGGCTAGAATGTCGCCGTGGCGTGGTCATTCGCCGTCTTGAACATCGTCTTGCCAAGATTGACAAACGCTTACACATTTTGGCAGGTCTTTTGGTGGCGTATCTAAACATTGATGAAGTGATCGCCATCATTCGCAATGAAGACGACCCAAAACTTGAGCTGATGAGCCGCTTTGGGCTGACTGACATTCAGGCGGACGCCATTTTAGACATCAAACTTCGCCAACTTGCCAAGCTAGAAGAGATTGAGCTAAATGCCGAAAAAGCCGCTCTTGAAGCTGAGCGAGCCACCATCGCCGAACAGCTTGCCAATCCAGACAGCCTAACCGCCCTGCTCATTGACGAGCTGAGTGCCGACATGAAAGCGCACGGCGATGAGCGAATGTCGCCTGTGGTCGTCCGAGACGAAGCCGCCGCCATCAAGCCAAGCGATTTGATTCCAAGCGAAGCGGTAACGGTCGTGCTGTCGCAGGCAGGCTGGATTCGTATGGCAAAAGGTCATGACATTGATGCTACCACACTCAGCTACCGCTCAGGCGATGGCTATCAAGCGTCCGCACAGGGCAAATCCAATGAAAAGCTGATTTTGCTTGACTCCACAGGTCGCAGTTACGCCCTAGACACCGTTCATCTGCCGTCTGCTCGTGGGCAAGGCGAGCCGATCACCAGTATGCTCAATCCACCAGCGGGGGCGAAAATTGAGCAGATTTTATTTGGTAATAAAGAACATCAGGTCTTGCTTGCCAGTGCGTCAGGCTATGGTTTTGTGGGGCAATTTGCCAACTTTGAAACCAACCAAAAATCAGGCAAGGCCATCATCAACCTAAACGAATCTGCCCTACTGCCTGCCCACACCGTCCGCCCTGACGACACGCTGGTGGCGGCATTGACCAATGCTGGCTATTTGTTGGTTTTTGAATTGTCCGACCTACCAAGTCTGGCAAAAGGTAAAGGCAATAAAATCATCAATCTAAAAGACAAAGATGGCGAAAGCCTGCTTGCTCTTGTCAGCCTAAAAGCCACCGACAGCCTTGCCATCACCGCAGGCAAACGCACGCTCACCATCAAGCCTGCCGACCTAGCAAACTACATGGGCAAGCGAGCCGCTCGTGGCACAAGGCTGCCGAAGGGTTATTGGGGGGTGACAAGCTTAAAAACCGTTTTGGATGATTAGGCAATACTTGTTACTGTGGACAAAATTTATTACCCAATTCATATTAAAATGGCATAAAAAATGTTCACCACAAGCTTGACTTCGGCTGACGGTTTTTCGTCAGAGTCCCAAGCTCACTTTGAGAAAAAAAAACTTAATTTTGGTGTGTTTTAAGGGTTAATTAATATATGGTGAATATACCCCCAATCAGCCACCTACTGAATTTTTGACATAAAAAACACCCCAAAAGTGTCTAACTTTTGGGGTGTTTTGTTGCTTTGTCTTACAGCTGGCGCTTGACTTCGTGGATCTCAAAGACCTCGATCTTATCGCCCACCGCCACTTCGTAGCCCTTGACCGCAAGACCACACTCCATCCCAGCTTTGACTTCATTGACATCGTCTTTATAGCGACGCAATGATTGTAGCTGACCTGTGAAGATGACCTTATCATCACGCAGAACACGGATTGGCTTGTTGCGATGGATCGTACCTTCTTGAACCATACAGCCTGCCGCCGCACCAAACTTACTTGAACGGAACACTTCACGCACCTCAGCGATGCCCAAAATCTGCTCACGGTGTTCAGGTGCCAGCATGCCGCTCATCGCCGCCTTGACATCATCAATGAGTCCGTAGATGACGCTATAATAACGGATGTCGATACCAGCTTCGTCCGCTTTGCGCTTACCTGCCGTGTCGGCACGCACATTAAAGCCAAGCAAGACCGCTTCACTCGACTCTGCCAAGATCACATCAGACTCGGTAATCGCACCGACGCCTGAGCTGATGACACGCACCTTGACCTCATCGGTCGATAGTTCATCAAGCGCACCCAACAGCGCCTCCAAAGAGCCACGCACATCGGTCTTTAAGATGATGTTTAAAGTGGCAACCTCAGCACTGCCCATGCTGTCAAACAGGGTGTCCAGACGCATCTTGTTTTGGCGTTCTAGCACACGATCACGCTCACGAGCGGCACGGAAATCCGCCACTTCACGGGCTTTTTTCTCGTCAGAGACCACCAAAAATTCTGAGCCTGCCATCGGTGCATCAGGCAAACCTAAGATCTCAACTGGAATTGAAGGTCCTGCCGTTTTAATGCGCTGACCATTTTCATCGGTCATCGCACGCACTTTACCATAAAACTCGCCCGCCAAGACCAGATCGCCTTGGTTTAGCGTGCCTTTTTTGACCAGTAGGCTTGCCACCGCACCACGACCTTTGTCGATGCGAGATTCGATGACCACACCTTGTGCTGCACCATCCACAGGGGCTTCAAGCTCCATGATCTCAGCTTGAATGCTGATGGTTTCAAGTAATTCATCAATACCCATGCCCGACTTGGCAGAGACTTTGACCATCGGCACATCACCACCCCACTCTTCTGGAATGACTTCTTTGACAGACAGCTCATTGATCACACGCTCAGGATCGGCGGTGTCTTTATCCATCTTGTTGATGGCGACGATCAGTGGCGTACCTGCTGCACGAGCATGGTCAATCGCCTCTTCGGTCTGCGGCATCATGCCGTCATCGGCAGCCACGACCAGCACGACGATGTCAGTCGCCTGCGCACCACGAGAACGCATTGCCGTAAAGGCGGCGTGACCTGGGGTGTCTAGGAAAGTGATCACACCACGCTCTGTGGTGACATGGTATGCACCGATGTGCTGGGTGATGCCACCAGCCTCGCCAGATGCCACCTTCGTGGTGCGAATTTTGTCCAGCAATGAAGTCTTACCATGATCGACATGACCCATGATGGTAACGACAGGCGGACGGGCTTGGATATTACCCGACTTTTCATCAACAGATTCTTGCAAATCGTCTTCAAGCTTGGTGTCAGAGACAAGCACCAGATTATGACCAAATTCCTCAACCACAAGCGATGCGGTGTCTTGGTCAATAGAATCTGACTCACGCACCATCTCGCCCATTTTCATCAAGGATTTGATGACTTCACGGACTTTCACCGCCATCTTTTGAGCAAGGTCAGAGACCACGATGGACTCGCCCACTTCTACATTATAGATGATCTTTTCAACAGGCATTTCAAATTTGTGCTTGTTCGCTTGCGATGATTTTAGACCACGCTGTTTTGGTCTGATTTCAAGCTCTTCTTTGCCCTTTTTCTTGCCGCCTTTGCCACGACTGGCGTTGGTGTTGGTGCCACGCTTAATCTCACGGCGTTCTTTTTCAAACGACTCTTCTAGGGCTGCGCCCACCAAGCCCTTTGCCAAAGGCTCATCTTTGCGCACGATGGTGCTGACGGTGTCGTCTTTTTCGCTATAACGGCTCGCCATCTGTTTCATCTGTTCTAGCGTGCGATTTTGGGCATCGATGGCAGCTTTGCGGCGATTTTCCGCTTCCAGCTGACGCAGTTTTTCTTCTTCTGCCTCACGAGCCAGACGAGCCTCTTTCGCCTCGGCGGTCTCTACCTTGGCAGGCTTTGCCGCTGCTTTTTTGGCTTTGTCCGCTTTGGTCTTGTCGGCATCGTCATCTTTTTTGGCTTTTTTGACCACCACAGAAGCACTGCCAGACTCAGACTTACTCTCATCTGTGCTATTGGCACGCATCGCCGCCAAGGTCGCCGCTTGGCGTTCGGCAGCTTCTTTTTTGCTGCGTTCGGCGGCTTGTTTTTCTTCAAGCTCTTTTAGGCGTGCTTCTTCAGCCGCTTTTGCTTGGGCAGCGACTTCTTCGGCGATTTTGTTGGCGTCGGGTTTTTCAAAAACGATTTTTTTGGTTTTGACCACATTCACCGCTTTTGCCTTGCCAGAAGTACCAGTGACTTTGGCGGTGGAAGTGGTTTTTGATTTAATACTGATGCGTTTATTTTTATCTTGGGTAGAATCTACCATAATTTCTCACCTAATTTTTGGTCAGAGCAGCTCAGCCCTGTGTTCGATTGCTTGCCAAATCCCAAAAACAGGCTTGGCAAGCGTTATTTAAATGTACCCATCACAAGGTACTCATATTGTAGGCACACATGATCATTCAAACCATGACTGACGGGCGCTCATGATGAGCTGACCTGCAAGCTCTGCCGTCAAGCCTTCGATGTCTTCAATGTCAAAGACAGCCTGCTCAGCAAGGTCGTCAAGCGTAATCACATCACGCTCGGCAAGCTTATAAGCAATCTCACTCGTCATGCCATCCAAAGCAAGCAGCTCATCGCTTGGCTGTTTGATGTTTTTTTGCTTTTCAAGTTCGTCAGCGATGACGACTTCTTTGGCTCGCTCTTGAATGGTGGCGATCGACTCATCGTCCAAGCCTTCGATGTCATGGAAAGTCTCAACTGGCACATAAGCGACTTCTTCGATGGTCGTAAAGCCAATTTCTGCCAAAGCTTCTGCCAGATCTCTGTCCACTTCCAGACGCTCATAGAATAGATTGATGATCGCCTCTGATTCTGACGCTTGGCGTTCTAGGTACTCTGATTCTAGCATCATGTTGAGCTTATAGCCTGTCAAATCAGACGCCAAGCGCACATTTTGCCCTTGCGAGCCAATGGCACGGGCAAGCTGATCATTGGTGGCAAAAATGATGTCCGCCGTGCGATTGTCCTCATCAAGCGCAAGACTGGTCACATCGGCAGGCTCTAAGGCACTGATGATGTACTGGGCAGGATCATCGCTCCACACCACCACATCCACACGCTCGCCGTCCAGCTCTTGTTGTACCGCTTGGATACGAGTGCCACGCATACCAATGCACGCACCCACAGGGTCAATGCGATGATCGTTGGTCTTAACAGAAATCTTAGCACGCAAACCCGGCAGACGAGCCACATCACGCACCTCAATGATGCCTTCGCTGATCTCTGGCACTTCTTTGGTCATCAAAGCAACGAGCATGTCTTTGTGCGTGCGAGA
Source organism: Moraxella nasibovis (assembly GCF_029581575.1). Classification (NCBI taxonomy): domain Bacteria; kingdom Pseudomonadati; phylum Pseudomonadota; class Gammaproteobacteria; order Moraxellales; family Moraxellaceae; genus Moraxella; species Moraxella nasibovis. Next base: position 2,049,363 of record NZ_CP089975.1, read on the forward strand.
CAGCAACAACTGTGAGCCACGACCATCACGATTGACCTGATGAAGTAGTGCAGTCACTCGTGATTTTGGGCGCAGCATTTCACGGGGCAAAGCCTGATCTTTGGCAAGATAACCTTCGGCATTATCGCCCAAATCAATCACATAACCATCACGGCTTTGTTTTTTCACTTCACCAGTAATCAACTCGCCCACACGAGCTTCAAAGGCATCAGCGACCAAAGCACGCTCTGCTTCACGGATTTTTTGGATGATGACTTGCTTGGCTTGGGTGGCAGCGATACGACCAAATTCAATAGACTCAATTTGTTCTTCTTTGATGTCACCAATTTTCCACTCATTTTCGTCCAAATCACTGATGGCAAGCTGGCAAGCTGGCATTTCGTGATCTTCGTCAGCGACCACCGTCCAATAGCGATAAGTGTCATAATCGCCTGTTTTGCGGTCAATCGCCACACGAATCGCCACTTCTGGCTGTTCGGTATAGACTTTTTTCTTGGTAGAAACGACCAAAGCCTGTTCAATCGCTTCAAAAATATCTTCAGGATTTAGCCCTTTTTCGTTACTTACCGTCTCAACAACGGTCAAAATCTCACGGCTCATCTTCGATCCTTTGGGTTAATTTTAGGTTAATTGGTTGAATGGGGTTTTAAAGACTTAAGAATAACGCATCAATCTTCGTAAATCAGATTGGCTTTATCCACATTGTTAAATTCAATGTCAAATTCTAGCTTGTCTTCGGTGATGACTTTCATGCTCGTCTCGCCCACCTCAGTCAGGCGACCGACCACTTTACGGCGTTTGATGTCGCCAGTGCCGATGGCATGAATCAGACGCAAATTGACAATCTCGCCGACAAACAAAGCCACCTGCTCTGGCGTAAATAACGGACGATCAAAGCCAGGGCTTGACACTTCTAAAATGTACTCGCCTGCGATGGGATCGTGCACATCCAGCACGCCTGAGACTTGGTGATTGACCGCAGAGCAGTCATCGATGGTGATGTGCTCGCCTGCTGCACGCTGCTCGGCAGTCACCTCGATATAAATTCTTAGTAAAGACTTGCGACCTTGCGGCATGAACTCAATGCCCCACAAGTCCACGCCACACGCCTCGACAGCGGGGGTGATGAGTTCGGTTAATTCAGCGATTTTACTCGATGGTTTCATGTGTTTTACACTATCCTTATAATGAAAATCGGCAAATGACAAATACAAAAAAACCCACAAAGCATCTTGGTGGGCTATCAGTCATCAATCAGCCTAGCCTTATCACTTCATGGAAAGATAAGACACCTTATATTACACCATTTGGTAAAAAATAAGGATTTTAAAAAGTGGTAGCGGGGGCTGGATTTGAACCAACGACCTTCGGGTTATGAGCCCGACGAGCTACCAGACTGCTCCACCCCGCATCAATTTAGAGTGCCATTATAGCATGATTTCTTTTATTGTCAATAAGTTTTAAAAAAAATTTCGCAGACAGCCCACCATGACAAGCCAAATGGCAAGTTTCATATCCATCTGGCATCATCATACTTGGTCATCGTATCAATCCACCACAGGATAAAACGGTCTGCCCCAATCTTTATTACTATTATTAAGGACGATCTGCACAATCACAGGAATGATGTCAGTCAAAATCCGACAGCCATCTTTAAGTTGAGCTCGGTTAATGCTACTGCCATAAGTCGCCCCGCCGTGGACAATCTGATTTCTAAGCACATACAAGCGGTCAAACACCACCATCAACACTCCATGTGTATCTTGCACCGCCAGTGCATTGAATGCTTTTTTATTGGACTGCTCAAAATCCTCTTGCCATGCTCGCTCTGTCATCATTCCTGCTTGATATTTCCAAAATGCCGCAAAGACATAACGGTTGTCTAGCATGGTGCGAATATTGCCAGAGAATTTATGCCAAATCAAATCATACAGCACTTTGTCTTTATCATACTGACAAACTTTTGTTAAAAACTCAATAAAAATCGCACGGTCAGGACTCTCTTCACCCAAACGGCGAGCATAAATGGCATTAAACGCAATCCACAAGCTAATAAACTGCATATCCAAATCATCGTGCGTATTTTGGGCGTTTTCAAGCCAACTTAACGCACGGTGCAAACGCAGATTTAACTCATCGGAGCGAGTTGATTTACCCGCCTGATAACACGCTTTAAGTTCTGCAATATTCATTTTATCTTCCTAATTTTTAACAATGGCAACCATCACGCACTCAAAATACCACAAATTTTTGACCAGATGTCAGTAGCCAAAACCAACCCAATCACAATGACAAGTATCAGCAGATTTAAAGAATAAAAAAATCCCCAAGTGCGACACTTGGAGATTTTAAATTTGGTGCGATCGGAGGGACTTGAACCCTCACGCCGTGAAGCACCACCCCCTCAAGATGGCGTGTCTACCAATTCCACCACGATCGCAAATCATCGCCTATTATAATGATAAATCTTAAAATATCAAGCGATTTTTATCATTGATTCATCATTGGTTGGTTGAAGTGGCAGGCTCAGTGGTCTGCGGCTGTGTGGCGCTTGTGGCAGGCGCACTTTGAATCACAGGAATGTCAAGGCGTCGCTGTGCCTCTGCTTGTTCTTGTGCATACCACGCCAAGCCCATGCTCGTCACAAAAAATATGGTCGCTAAAATCGCTGTCGCACGGGTCATAAAGTTTGCCGAGCCTGCCGCCCCAAATACCGTGCCTGCCGCCCCTGCGCCAAATGACGCACCAGCATCTGCGCCTTTGCCATGCTGCAATAAAATAAAGCCAACCATCGCAATGGCGATGATGATGTGTAGTGCTAATAATACTGTAAACATAATTTTCTCTTGGCTAATTGCCGAAATATTACCGTCAAAATCGTTATCAAATCATTTAAAATCAATGACTTAGGCTGATTTTTCAAATGCCTGTACAATGACCGAAAAACTCTCCGCCTTCAAGGACGCACCGCCCACCAACGCACCATCGACCACATCACAGCTGGCAAACTCGGCGGCGTTTTTGTCATTGACACTGCCACCATACAGCACGCAAATCTCATCAAGCTCTTTATTGGCAAGGGCTGCCTTGATATGGCGGTGGGTGTTTGCCACTTCAAAGACGGTCGGGGTAAGCCCTGTGCCAATCGCCCAGACAGGCTCATAAGCAATGAGCAGTTTTTCTTGTGGCACGCCCAAGCCGTCTAGCACCGCAAGCTGCGTGTCAAGCACCGCAAGCGTTTTGCCATGTTCGTATTCGTCTTTGGTCTCGCCAATGCAAAGCACAACCACAAGTCCATGCTCGATGGTTTGGCTGATTTTTTTGGCAAGCAAAGCATTGTCTTCGCCATGATACTGACGGCGCTCTGAATGTCCGATGATGGCAAATTTTGCGCCCAAATCCGTCGCCTGAGCCGCCGACACATCACCTGTAAAAGCACCAGTCGCCCCAAACGCACAAACATCTTGCACGCCTGCCCACGCTTTTGAGCCTGACAAAATCTCGCTCACTGCCGCCAAATGCACAAAACTTGGCGTGCAACCAACATGACAGCCTGCATTATCCGCCATTTTTTTGATGGCATGAGCAAGCGTGGTCGCTTCGGTCAAAGTCGCTGGGTTTAATTTCCAATTACCGATGACATATTTTGTCATGAATCCGCCCCTTGTATTCACCTGTCGTTCACTTGGCTGTGTTTTGCCACACTCATCATGAATTTAAACGCATCATTATAACGCATTTTTTGGCAGATTTTGAATAATGTTGTCGATTTTTTGTCAATTTTCTTAATTTTTCTGATTTTTCCAAAAAATCCTTGGCAAACGCTCGTGAAATTGGCGCAAAATTATAGTATGATGACGGATAATTTTTGTGAAAAATGCGGCTATGAATGCGTCATTGACAAGCAATCTTGGGCGATTTTTGCTCGAAAAAAACCTGATGACCCAAGACGAGCTGAGCGCTCATGAAACTCACGCAGCGCAGGCTCAGCTGAGTCTTGCACGATATTTGGTGCAAGGCGATCATCTGCCATCAACCGTGATCGCCCAGACTTTGGCGCAGACGCTTGGCGAAAAACTGGTGGATCTGGACAAAATCTCTCTTTCTGAGCTGCCAAAAAGCGTGGATGCCGCCGTGCTGTCTCGGCTGGAAGTACTGATTTTGGCACAAAAAGAGGGGCAAGTTTTTGTCGCCACCAGCGACCCCACACGCACGCAGATGCTCGCTGAGATCGCCTTTGTCACAGGGCAACACGCCACAGCCGTGCTGGTCGATGAAGCCAAGCTGTCCGCCGCCATGCAAAAGCTCAACATCAGCTCAGCGCACAGTTTTGACGATGGTTTTGACGATGACGAACTGCCAGCCATCGACAATGCTGACGACACGCTGGACGCACCGACGGTGAAGTTTGTCCAAAAAATTCTCTTTGACGCCATTCATCAAGGGGCGTCTGACATTCATTTTGAGCCGTTTGAGCAGTATTATCGGGTGCGTTTTCGCATTGATGGCATGATGCAAACCATCGCCAAACCGCCCAAAACTTCTGGCAACAAAATCAGCACTCGCTTAAAAGTGATGGCACGGCTTGACATCGCCGAACGCCGAAAACCCCAAGATGGACGCATTAAATTTTTGCCACACAAAAACAGCCAAAAAGCGGTGGACTTTCGTGTCAGCACCGCCCCCACGCTCCATGGCGAAAAAATCGTCCTGCGCCTGCTTGACTCCGCCCAAGCGCTCATCGGCATCGATTCGCTTGGCATGAACCACGCTCAAAAAAGCCTATTTTTAAACGCCCTTGCCAAGCCGCAAGGCATGATACTCATCACAGGTCCGACAGGCTCGGGCAAAACGGTGTCGCTTTATACAGGGCTTGGCATTTTAAATAAGGCGGACATCAACATCCAGACGGTCGAAGATCCTGTGGAGATTCAGCTTGATGGTGTCAATCAGGTCAATATCCACCCAAAAATCGGGCTGGATTTTGCTGATGTTTTGCGGGCATTTTTGCGTCAAGACCCTGATGTGATCATGGTGGGCGAGATCAGGGACATCGAGACAGCACAGATTGCCATCAAGGCGGCTCAAACAGGGCATTTGGTACTATCGACTTTGCACACCAATGCTGCCATCGATACGCTCATTCGCCTAAAAAACATGGGCGTGGCAACTTTTAACATCGCAAGCTCGGTCACGCTCATCATCGCCCAGCGTCTGGCACGCCGTCTGTGTGATAAATGCAAGCGCCCTGTACAAATCCCCACCCAAAGTCTCATCGAGCTGGGATTTAGCCCCCAAGACATTGCACAAGCGACCTTCTTTGAGCCCGTCGGCTGCCACGCCTGCAAAGACGGCTACAAAGGGCGCATTGGCATTTATGAAATGCTGCCCATCACCGCCGAGCTTGCCACACTCATCATGGCAGACGCACCGACACAAAAGCTGTTGGCACACGCCAAGGAAAATGGCTTTTGGACGCTTAGAGATTCTGCAAAAGCCATCGTCGCACAAGGAATCATCAGCATTCAAGAGATGGAGCGCTTAACGCATGACTAAGCCCTTGCGCCCAAGAACCGCCAAAGTAGCCAAGCCCACCGAAAAGACCTTCTTATATAAAGGCGTCTCATTGCGTGGCAAAAAAGTGGCAGGAGAAATCGACGCACTGAGCGTTCAGATGGCACGCATCAAGCTGCACAAACAAGGCATCAACGCCACCACCATTTACAAAAAACGCGCCCAAATTCCTTGGGTTAATGCAATCAAATCCATCGACATCACGCTGTTTTTTCGTCAGCTTGCCACCATGCTTTCAGCAGGACTGCCCCTAACCCAAGCGCTTGGCATCGCAGAACAAAACAGCAAAAACACCGCCCTAAAAACCATCATCAGCACCATCAAAACCGACATCGAATCTGGCTCAAATTTCTCCAAAGCCATCGCAAAGCACACCGCATTTAGCCGCCTGTCTGTGGCACTCATCGACGCAGGCGAACGCTCAGGGTCGCTTGATGTCATGCTCGAACGCATCGCCCATCACCAAGAAAGCCTAGAATCACTCAAAAACAAACTCAAAAAAGCCGCACTCTACCCCATCGCTGTGCTCATCGTCGCCATCGTCGTCACGACCATCTTACTGGTGAAAGTCGTGCCGATTTTTGCCAAGACTTTCGCCGACTTGGGCTCTGAGCTACCCGTACCCACCCGCATCATCATGGCGCTCTCAGAAATGCTGGTGGCGCATTTTTGGATAATGAGCTTGATGGTGACTGGCGCGGCTGCCTTTATTTTGTATTTGCATCTAAAAACCAATAAAATCAAGCATTTCATTGACAAAATCAGCCTAAAACTACCGCTCATCAGCCAATTAACCAAAAAAAGCGCATCGGCTCGGTTTAGCCGCACCCTTGCCACGACCGCAGGCGCTGGCGTTGAGCTTTTAAGTGCCATTGAGCTGTCCGCACAAGCCACCAATCATCACGCTTTCATCAAAGAACTACAAGGCGTGGGCAATAAAGTCCGTGATGGTCAAAAGCTCAGCCAAGCCATGTCGCAAAGCACGCTGTTTTTGCCGATGACGGTGCAGATGATTGCGGTGGGCGAAGAGTCTGGGCAGCTGATCGCCATGCTTGATAAAGTGGCAGATTTTTATGACGGTGAAGTGCGTGAGCAGATCGACAGCCTGACCAGTCTCATCGAGCCTGCCATCATCGTGGTGCTGGGCGTGATCGTCGGTGGCGTGGTGCTGGCGATGTATCTGCCGATTTTTGAAATTGGGACGAATGTGCCATGATGGATTTGACACCACTTCTTATTGCCATCGAGCCATTTTTTATCAAGCAGCATGGACTGTTTGTGCTGATGATGGGCGTACTTGGGCTGATGATAGGCAGCTTTATCAATGTCGTCGCCCATCGCACGCCACGCATCATGATGGATGAGTGGCGTCATGAGATCAGCCAATTCATCGCCGAAGACCATGCCATCAGTACCGCCACCAAGCATGAGATCATCAAGCATTATCAGTCTGACCCCAAGCTTAGCCTGTCTTACCCACGCTCGCACTGCCCGCACTGTCAGCAGACCATTTCGTGGTGGCAAAATATCCCCCTGATAAGCCATGCGTGTCTTTTGGGTCGTTGTGCGTTTTGCCGTGCATCCATTAGCCTGACATATCCTGCCACCGAGCTTTTGTGCGCCCTGCTTTCTATGCTCATGGCGCATCATTTTGGGATGGGTGTTCAGGCGGCTTTTGCGGTGGTCTTGGTGTGGTTTTTGTTGGCGCTGTCATTGATTGATTTGAAAGTGCAGCTGCTGCCCGACCGCCTGCTTGTGCCTTGTGGTATTGTTGGGCTGATTGCCAATCTTTATGGCGTTTTTACCACGCCAAGCCTTGCCATCTGGGGGCTGGTATTGGGCTTTGTGTCGTTTTGGCTTATCAATGCCATTTTCAAACTCATCACAAAAAAAGACGGCATGGGACTGGGAGATGCCAAGCTCTTGGCGGTGCTTGGGGCTTGGCTTGGGGCTTGGGCGCTGCCTTTGGTGGTGTTTATCGGGGCGTTGTTGGGCGTGCTGATTGGCGCAGCTTTGGGAAAAAAACGACAAGCTTTCGCTTTCGGTCCTTATTTGGCGGTGGGCGGTGTGGCAGCGCTACTTTGGGGCGAGGCGCTGTGGCGTTGGTATTTAAGCGGCTTTTGATGGCATAAATGATGGCTTGATTTTAAGATTGGTATCATCGATTTTGCAATTTAGACAATATTTATTAGACAAGATTTAAGTTTTGATTTGAAGGACAATACATGCACACATTAACCATCGGCTTAACAGGCGGCATTGGCAGCGGCAAGAGCGCCGTGAGCGACTGGTTTGCCAGACAAGGCATCGATGTCATTGACGCTGATGTCATCGCACACGCCATCACGGCTAAGGGCAGCGCTGTTTTGGACGAATTGGTCCAATCTTTTGGTGAATGGGTTGTCATCCAAGGTGGCGAGCAGGTCGGCGAATACAATCGCAGCGCCATGCGTAAGCACATCCTTGACAACCCCGACGCCATCCACACGCTCAACGCCATCACCCATCCACACATACAAGCACGCATCAAAAATGAGCTGTCTTCTAGCACGAGCGCCTATCGCATCTTATCGGTGCCGCTGCTTGTCGAAGGCATGGACAAGCCAACAAGCCTTGCCACGCTTTGTGATCGCATCTTGGTGGTCGATGTACCCCAAGACCTGCAATTACAGCGAGCTTTGGCACGAGACGCCGCCAAGCTAAGCACACAAGACGACCCTGCCGCCTACATTCACGCCATCATACAAAAACAAGCGTCACGCCAAGCCCGACTTGTCATCGCTGACGATGTCGTGGATAATGGCGGAACGCTTGATGAACTGTACGCCCAGCTTGATGTGCTACATCGGCGTTATTTGCAGATGGTAGAGCACCCCTAAACGCAAAATTTACTTATAATACGCATTTTGCGTTTGGCTGTGGTCGGTCTCATCGACCACCTGCATGAGCTCTGGAATGGCTTGTTTTAGCTGCACTTCCACGCCCTGACGCAAGGTGACATCTACCGCTGAGCAGCCTTGGCAGCCGCCGCCAAATTTTAGCACCGCTGTCAGCCCTGCCTCATCTTCGATCAGATCGACCAGCTCCACCATGCCGCCGTGACTGGCAAGATTTGGGTTGATTTCTGATTGCAAGACATAATTGATGCGCTCTTCGACGCTGGCATCCTCGCCCACTTGCGGTACTTTGGAATTTGGCGCACGGAAAGTCAGCTGTCCGCCAAAACGATCTTTATTATAATCGATCACCGCATCATGCAGATAAGGAATGCTCGGTGCGTCAATGTGCGCCGTGAATGCCTCAAAAGCGATCTGCAAGTCGCTTTCGTCCACCTCATCAGGCTGACAATAGCTCATGCAGCACTCGGCTCGTGGCGTACCCGGATATTCCACAAAAATACGCACGCCAATACCCTCAACCTCTTGCTTGGCAAGCAGCTCTGCCAGATAAGCTTGGGCGGATGGCGTGATGATGATATTACTGCTCAGTGGGGTGTTGTCGGCGGTATCGCTCATGATTGTTCTCTTTTGAAATGTTTTTGAGTGAAAAAGATGGTTTTGTGATGATTTTAGACCAATTTGGTCAATCGATTCGTATGTATATGGTAACAAGGCGTGATTTTATCAAGATGATTTGCTAAACTTTTTGTGATTTATTTTATGCAAGGAACATCGTCATGACTTACGAATTTGATTATTTAGTATTTATTGGACGCTTTCAGCCCTTTCATCATGGGCATGAATTTGTCGTCAAACAAGCCTTAACGCGCGCCAAGCGTGTCATCATGCTCATCGGCTCGGCAAATAGCGCTCGCACCACCAAAAATCCCTTCACTTTCGATGAGCGTGCCAAGATGATTCTAAATGCCTTTGGCGATGAATACGATGGCAGAATTTGGTGTCAGCCGCTCGATGACACGCTATACAACGACCACAAATGGCTACAAAATATCCAGCACAACATCACGCATTCGGTAGAAGAAGACGCCCGCATCGGCATCATTGGACACACCAAAGACGACAGCTCCTATTATCTGTCGCTGTTTCCCAACTGGGGAGCGATTGAATTGCCAAGTTTTGAAAATCTATCCGCCACGCCACTTAGAAAGAAATATTTCGCACAAGGCGAGATTGACGACAACATGCCTAAATCATCGCAAGATTTTTTGGCAAATTTTAAAAATTCTGACGACTATGACCGCCTCGTCAATGAATACAAACACATTCAATCGTTCAAAGATGACTGGAAAAGTGCGCCTTACCCCCCTGTATTTAGCACCGCTGATGCGCTTGTTGTGCAGTCAGGTCATGTGCTACTTATCGAGCGTGGCGGCGACTATGGGCGTGGACTTTGGGCGCTTCCTGGCGGATTTTTGGATCAAGATGAAAGTTTATTGCAATGCGCTTTGCGTGAGCTGCGTGAAGAAACAGGACTTGACATTGATAAGAAATTTTTAAAAACAAGTCAGATGTTTGATGCGCCTGATCGCTCGCCACGAGGTCGCACTGTGACAAAGGTGCATCATTTTGAGCTTGATGGCAATGCCCTACCCAAGGTGACAGGCGGCGATGATGCCAATCGTGCCTTTTGGCTGCCGCTGGGCGAGCTTGATGGCACTAAGATGTTTGAAGATCATTATAGCATCATCACCAAAATGCTTGGGATTTAGCTTGGGGTTTAGCTTGATATTTGATACTGAGGATTTGGACACAAAGGCATGATAAAGTCTTGACCATGACCCATAAAAAAAACGGCAAGTAGTATTGCCGTTTTATGCTTGATGTGCCAAACAAAGTTAAAACAGCACTTCCACACGCCCAAACGCACCCACATGATGATCTCGGTCTTGGGTTTTGTCATTATAATAACTCACATCGCCCTGCACAAACAGCCACTCACGCCACACCGGCTGACGGTAGCTGACATAAGGACCATAGACATTGAGATTGACTCTTTTGTCCTCTATGTTGCCGCCTGCATACAAGCCATAACCAAACTCACGAGTGCCATGCTTGCCTTGCCAGTAATGCTGCTGATAAAAGCTGTTGCCCCAGTTGAGATCCTCGGTGTGCTTATGCGCATAGGCAAGATGGGTGCGGTTGATGAGCGCACGAGTGGCAGACTGTGGCTGGCTAAATTCTAGCGTGGAGACCGCCGAATGCTCACTCTTTGAGCCGTAGCGATACATCTGGTCAAAGCGTGCCTTGATGTCGTGGTCAAGCTGCCATTCTTTGTCGGCACGCACTCGCACAAAGACATCATCAGAGCGCACACCCAGATCGACATCGGTGTTGATACCTGTTCTTTCTCGAAACTGCGACCATCTTAGGCCAAAAGATGAGTTTTCATCACGGCTTTGTCGCCTGTCAAATCGACGCTCCGTGCGCTGGACGATACGCTCGTCGTTATTGACACCGCCTTGACCTTCGATGTCCAAATCCTCATCACCAAAGACAAGGCTTAGGCGGTTTTCAAGGGTGGGCAGCTTTAATTTGCCACGCACACGAGGCTTGACGGTCGTGCCATCGTACTCATTCCAGTGCGTATCCACCATCACACGCAAGCTTGCACGAGCAGGGTCGCTTGGGTCGGTCGTACCAAACCAGCCGTCCATCTTATGCGCCGCTTTATTCAAATAGTCCTTGGCATCATAACGGCGGACATCCAGCCAAGTGCTTTGCGTCTCATCACGCACCACTGGCGGCATGCCCTCGCCCATCAAGTATGTCTCATTTTCGCCATCGGCATGAGCGCTCATACTAAGCGCCGCCGCCATACACATCGCCCACTTTTTCATGCGCTCACCGTCCATCAATCTAAAATATGGCAAATTGTAGCATAATTTGCCTGCCAAGCCATCATTATTTTGGCTCTATAACAACAAAAAATCCCGCCAAAGTAGCGAGATTTTTTGTTGATTTTGTTTTCTGATTTTAGGCAAGATGCCATCACATGAATGGTAATTTTGTGAAAGCCTGCAACACGATGGCATTGACAATATCCACAAAGAACGCACCCACCATCGGCACGATCAAGAATGCCTTGTGCGATGGCACATAGCGGTCGGTGATTGCCTGCATGTTGGCGATGGCGGTCGGTGTCGCACCCAGACCAAAGCCGCAGTGACCTGCCGCAAGCACTGCCGAATCATAATCACGACCCATGATGTTAAAAGTCACAAAAGATGCATACAGCACCATGACGATGGTCTGAATGATCAAAATCACCAAAATCGGCAAGCCAAGACCCGCCAGCTCCCACAGCTTTAATGACAGCAGTGCCATCGCTAGGAATAATGACAGTGCCGCATTACCAAAGACATCGATGGCACGGTCAAACATGTCAAAGTTGAAAACAGTGGTCAAGACATTGCGAATCACCACACCACCAAACAGCGCCCACACAAAGGTCGGCAGCTCAAACCAAGTGTCCTTAGCGATGCCTGTCATGATGTCGGCAAATGCCAAACACGCTGCAAACAGCGCCAAAGTCTCAATGGCTGATGTCGCCGTGATCAAGCGATTGCTATTAGCTTTCTCAAAAATCTCCTCAGCAGCATAATCTTTGCTCGTGGTATTTGGCTCACCATCAAGCGATTTAACCTCTGACAGCGAACTTGCCTGTTCAAGCTCTCTTGGTTTTAGACCCAATTTTTTAATCAGACGCTGCGCCACAGGACCGCCGATCACGCCACCTGCCACCAAGCCATAGGTTGCACACGCCACGCCCAAAGTTGTCGCCGCTGCCACGCCATAAGTCTGCTCTAAGGTCTCGCCCCATGCGCCTGCCGTGCCATGACCGCCCGTCAATGAGATCGAGCCTGCCACCAGACCCAGCATCGGATCAAGCCCCAGTGCCATCGCCGAACCAACGCCGACAGCGTTTTGAATGACGATAAAAATAGACACTAGCACCGACAGCATCAAAAGCGGCGCACCACCTGCCTTTAAACGGGTAAAATCTGCCGACAGACCGATGGATGCAAAGAACATCAACATGAAAGCCGTTTGTAACTCTCTTTGGAAAGTAAAAGTATAGCCAAAAAAAGCATACAACGCATAGACAATCGCCGCTGCCACCAGACCGCCCGCCACAGGCTCAGGAATGTTAAAATTCTCCAAAAACTTGATTTTCTTGACAAGCAGCTTGCCCAAAAGCAGCACGATGGTCGCCAAAATCAGCGTATAATAACCATTTAACACAATTTCCATAAACACTCCAAAAAAAATGGCATAAGCAAGGCTTTGACACCTTCCTCATGCCATTTTTATCTAAAAAAACCTTTATTATCAAATGAAATCACGAATCAAGCAATGAAATGACTTCTTGTCATTACCAAAACCTTTCATGACCCAAGCGCCAAACATCACCAAAGGCAGGCGCAAGATAAGCCGAGCCATTATACAAAATAATGACAAAAAATCAAACCCTCTTTCCACATCAACAAAAAAGACCGACAAAATGCCGATCTTTTTTTGTTTTTAGATGATTAACGCAAGAACGCTCGTGCGTTACGGAACAGACGCATCCACGCACCGTCATTTGCCCACTCGTCAGGCTTCCACGAGTGATTGACCGCACGCAAAGTACGCTCTGGGTGTGGCATCATCAAAGTAACACGACCGTCATTGCTACAAATGCCCGTTACGCCTTGTGGCGAGCCGTTCGGGTTTAGCGGATAATGTTCGGTTGGGTTGCCTTGACTGTCTACATAACGAAGGGCGATTTGTCCGCTGTTTTCAAGCTCGGTGCGAGCCTTATCCGACAAATTGGCATAGCCTTCACCGTGTGCAATCGCCACTGGCAAAATGCTGTCTTGCATGCCTTTTAGTAGCACAGATTTGGTGCGTTCTACACGGACATTAACCGTACGAGCTTCAAAACGAGCCGATTTGTTGGCGATAAAGCGTGGGAAATGCTCCGCCCCAATCATCAAGTCTTTAAGCTGGCTCATCATCTGACAGCCGTTACACACGCCAAGTGCAAAGGTCTCTGGACGATGGAAAAAGCGTGCAAACTGCATACGAAGTTCGTCATGGAATAGCACCGAATTTGCCCAGCCAGAGCCAGCACCCAGCACATCGCCATAGCTAAAGCCGCCGCACGCCACCAAGCCTTCAAAATCACGCAAATTGATACGACCACTCATCAAGTCGCTCATATGCACATCGATGGCATCAAAGCCCGCACGCACAAAGCCTGCCGCCATTTCTAAATGACCGTTTACGCCCTGCTCACGCAAGATGGCGACTTTTGGCAAGCTGGTACGGCTATTGACATACGGAGCTTCAACCGCCAAATCTAGGTCATAATTTGCCTGTGCAATCAGACCGTGATGATTGACATCGCTGATTAGGGCAAATTCTTGGTCAGCACACTCTGGATTATCACGCATTGAAGCGATGGCGTGGCTGACTTTTGTCCATTCTTGTTGCAGTTCGCTACGAGCAAATGACAGATTGACGCTTGGCGTAACAATGCTTAGAATGTCCTCATTTGCACCACCTGCTGGGGTTTGCTTGACTTGAGCGATTAGGCTTAACATACCATCAACGCCGTGCGACTTGGCAAGTGCCACCAAGTTTTCGGCATCTTCTGGCAATACTTGTACCACCGCACCCAATTCTTCGGCAAACAGCTGACCCAAAAGATTATCATCGCTTAGGCTTAGGCTGATGGCTTGACGGCTGGCAAACTGCATCTCGGCAACAGCAGCAATCAAACCACCATCGCCAATGTCGTGATATGCCTTAATCAAGCCATCTTTGGCGGCCTCTTGGATAAAGGCAAAGAAATTTGCCAAATCTTGGGCTTGGTCAAGGTCTGGGCAGTCATCGCCAAGCTGACTTAGAGTCTGAGCAAAAATCGAACCGCCCAAACGCAATTTGCCCTTTGACAAATCCAAGCGATACAATGCCGAATCTTCATTGACCAAAGCAGGTGTTAGCGTCGTCGCCACTTCTTGTACTGGGGCAAAGGCGGTGATGATTAGGCTCATTGGCGAGCTGACAGACTTATCCGCACCGTTATCCTGCCAGCCTGCTTTCATTGACAAGCTGTCTTTGCCCACAGGAATGGTAATGCCAAGTGCAGGACACAGCTCTTCGCCCACCGCATAGACCGCATCAAATAAGGCTGCGTCTTCTTTTTCGTCACCGCACGCCGCCATCCAGTTTGCCGATAGCGTGATGTCGCTGATTTTGGCAATGCGAGCTGATGCGATGTTGGTCACTGCCTCACCCACCGCTAGGCGTGCTGACGCTTGTGGGCTAATCAGTGCCACAGGGGTGCGTTCGCCCATTGCCATCGCCTCACCTGTGCTGGCAGTCAGGCTTGAACTGGTAACTGCACAATCCGCCACAGGTACTTGATAGCGACCAACATATTGATCTTGGGTTACCATACCTGTGATTGAGCGGTCGCCAATGCTGATTAGGAATGACTTGCTTGCCACCGTTGGGTGTCTTAACACATCTTTGATGCTCGTTGCCAAATCCACGCCTGACACATCAAGCGGATGCAGTGCATTAGCCGTACGGGTAAAGCTGCGTTTCATTTTTGGCGTGCCACCAAGCAAGACTTGCATTGGCATATCCACAGGCTGTTCTGGCAGTAGGCTGTCATCGACTTTTAGCTCACGCACCGCAGTCGCTACGCCTAGTACCGCATACGGGCAACGCTCACGCGCGCAGATTTCATCAAACAATTTTTCGCTTTCAGGTGCAATCGCAAGCACATAGCGTTCTTGAGCTTCGTTTGACCAGATTGCCATCGGACTCATGCCCGCTTCTAACGATGGCACTTTACGCAAGTTTAGGTGCGCACCCAATTCATGATCATCGACCAGCTCTGGCATTGCATTTGACAGACCGCCTGCACCGACATCGTGGATTGAGATGATTGGGTTTTGATCGTTGCCATCTTGTGCCATCGCCCAACAGGTGTCAATCACTTCTTGGCAGCGGCGTTCCATCTCAGCATTGTCTCGTTGTACTGATGCAAAATCTAGACCTTCATCAAGCTCGCCACTGTCTACCGAACTGGCTGCACCACCGCCCAAGCCGATTTGCATCGCAGGACCACCAAGCACGATCAATAAATCGCCTGCTTTGATGGCATTTTTTTGTACCAAGTTACGCTTGATGTTACCATAACCACCTGCAATCATAATCGGCTTATGATAGCCACGCATTTGGCTGCCGTCTTGCTCGGTCGAAGTGTCTAGTTGGAATGTACGGAAATAGCCGTTTAGATTTGGACGACCAAACTCATTGGCAAATGCCGCACCGCCCAAAGGACCTTCAATCATGATGTCCAATGCCGATGCCATGCGTTCTGGCTTGCCGTATTCAAATGCCGATACTTTGCCTGATTGTTCCCATTTTTCTGGCATATTTGGCAGATGTAGATGCGACACGCTAAAACCCGTCAAGCCTGCTTTTGGCTTACCGCCACGACCTGTCGCACCCTCATCACGAATCTCGCCACCAGCACCTGTCGCCGCCCCTGCAAATGGTGCAATGGCGGTTGGGTGGTTGTGCGTTTCGACTTTCATCAAAATGTCGATTTGCTCATTGTGAAAGCCGTACTGTGCCTCGCCTGCCTCATTTTTGGTTGGATAAAAACGCTCGGCAACAAAACCTTCCATCACCGCCGCATTGTCTTTATAGGCTGACAAAATGCCGTCAGAATTTTTTTCGTGTGTGTTGCGAATCATCTTAAACAGCGATTTTGGCTGCACTTCGCCATCGATTGTCCATTCGGCATTAAAGATTTTGTGACGGCAATGCTCTGAGTTGGCTTGGGCAAACATCATCAGCTCGACATCCGTCGGATTGCGACCCAGCTTGGTGAAGTTTTCGACCAGATAGTCGATGTCTTGGGCAGATAGAGCAAAACCATACTCAGCATTTGCCTCTTCAAGTGCCGCTTTGCCACGACCGATGATGTCCACCGAGCTTAGATGGGCAGGTTCGCCATCGACAAACAACGCTCCCACTTCTTCTAAATCATAGCTTAGACTTTGGGTCATGCGGTCGTGTAGGATATTTTCGGCAACTGCTGGCAGTTTGGCTGGTAAATTATCGCCAGTCAAGGTAAACACCACCACACGCTCAACACGATGAATGCCCACACCGCAGTTTTTAAAGATGTCGGTTGCTTTTGATGACCACGGGCTGATCGTACCAAAGCGTGGCGACACCACGACTTGCAGCTGACCGTTTTCGGCTTGTCTTAGGGCAATTTCTTCACCTTGATTGAGCAAGTTGAGTGCTTTTTGGCGATCATCGGCACTGATGCTGCTATCAAACACATAGACTTGCTGGCTATCAAGCGACTCAATTTTTAGCCCAACTTTTTGTTCAAGCTGTGCTGCCAATTTTTTGGCCTGAAAATCGGTTAAAAAACGATGACCTGCGATGGTGCTAATCATGAGATACCCTTGCAAACATTGAAAAAATAAATGCCTAATATTATAACAGATTTTGGGTGGTTTTTCCTGTAAATTTTTTGGGAAATTTTAAGCCTTTGCCATTAGACACACCCCTATTTTTATCAAACCGCACCACTACATCTTCCAATTCATTTTCGTTTCATCCAGCACTTGTCCAGACAAATACGCCTTTAAATCCATCTCATCAAGTGCATCTAAGGCATCGATGAGCGCACGGTAGCTTGGGCGCATGGCGACAAATTCGCTGGCGCTCACCGCCTCGACATCCGCCAGACACAGCTGCTCAAACGCCTCTGCTGCTTGGCGAAGTCTTGGTACGCCTGTGTAGCGAGATGCCCCCACCATGCGGTGCGCCACCTGCGCCAAGCTCTGACGGTCTCTGTCCGCCCACGCTCGCTCCAAAGCCTGCTTTTCTGATTCGGCATTGTGAATGAGCATGGTCAATAGCTTTTCTGCCAAGTCGGCTTTATTTGCCGCACGATTTAGGGCATCTTGCCAATCCACATCAGGTAAGCTGCTTGTGCTCATCTGCGCTGAAGGCATAGGCGTACTGTCCATGACAGGCAAGCTTTCAATCGTCGGTAGTACCTCTGCCTCCCCGACAAGCGTGCCATCATGATGCAGCCAGCGCTCCAAAGTATGCACCAGCTGGGCATGACCGATGGGCTTGCCCACATAGTCGTTCAATCCTGCTGCAACCAATCGCTCTTTTTCATCAGACAAGCCGTGAGCGGTCAAGGCAATGATCGGCACGGCAGCAAAAGCGTGCGCCTGCTCAATCTTACGAATCTGAATACTCGCCTCAAGCCCTGACATCCTAGGCATCTGAATGTCCATAAAAATCAAATCAATCGGCGCACGCTCACCTGCCACCGTCTTAGTCATGATTTCGATGGCATCAAAGCCGCTGCTTGCGGTGACTACTTCAACACCCAGCTCACCAAGCAGCGCTTCGAGCACCAAAAGATTGGGCGGATGATCATCAACCGCCAGCACCTGCACGCCTGCAAATCGTTTTTGTCCCACGGGTTTCGGCGTGGCTTGATTGCAGAGCAGTTCATACAGCTGACGCTTATCCATCGGCTCATAAAGCGCATTGGCATGATACCGCTCCAATAAAGACGCATCCATACCCACCTGATAGCCATACGCCATCAGCCGTCCTTGATAACGCAGACGGATTTGTCTTAAAATCGCCCCGATGTCATCTTGGGCGGCATCTTGCCCAAAGTTATCAACAATCACCCAATCAAAATCATGCTCACCGTCCAGCTGTTCTAGCAAATCCGCCAAGCCAATCGCCTCGGTCATGCTCGCATTCGTCCCTGCCAAAGACGCACGCAGCACCTGCAAGGCAGAAGTGTGATTGATCCACACCAAAATCTTGGTATCCGTAAAATCTGGCGTGGCGGCCGCATCAGGCTCAGGCAGCTCCGTCAGCTCAATCGGCATATCAAACCAAAAAGTCGCCCCAGTCGGCGCCATGTTTTCGCTATTATTATCAAAAAAACCAATCTCACCACCCATCATGAGCGTCAGTTGCTTAGAAATCACCAGTCCAAGCCCTGTGCCACCATAACGGCGGGTCACCGACAAATCTCCTTGGCTAAAATTCTTAAACAGCTGCGTCTTGTCGCTGTCGCTGATGCCTTTGCCCGTATCCTCCACCGCAATGTGCAAATAGCCATCCTTCTCGTCCGACAGACTCACACGCACCACCACACTGCCTGTGTCGGTAAATTTGATGGCATTGCCCACCAAATTGGTTAAAATCTGCTTAACCCGCAAACTGTCACCCACCACCTTGGTCGGCACATCATTATACACAAGCACCGCCAAACGCAAATGCTTTTCAAAGGCGGCAGGCGACAGCATGTCCACGACATCATAAATGGTGGCATACAGGTCAAATTCATGGCGATCAAGCACCAATTTGCCTGCTTCAATTTTTGAAAAATCCAGCACATCATTGACCAAAGCAAGCAGATGGGCGGACGATTTTTTGATGGTTTGTACATATAAGTTTTGCTCGCCAGTCAAATCCTGCTTGCGAGCAAGCAGATTGATAAAGCCGTCAATACTGTTCAAAGGCGTACGCAGCTCATGGCTGATGTTTGCCAAAAATGCTGATTTGGCTTGGCTGGCGGAGACTGCCGCATCACGAGCGTTACGAATGGAGATGTTTTGCATCTCCATCTCATCAAACGCCTGCTGCAAGTCTCGCTCGGTTTCGTCAGCGTGATTTTTTAGTTCATTAAAACTTCTATCAAGTCGTCCAAGTGCCTGCAAAAAATCTCTTTGTAATAAAGAAAACTCGCCATCGGCACGCACGGTGACAGGGTTTGACAAATTAGATGCGTTCAGACGCTGTAAATACAGACGCATTTCATAAATCGGGGCAATCCAACGCTTTGAATAGCTGTTTAAAATCAAAAGCAGCAGCAAAATCGTCAAAAGACCTGTGATCAAAAGTGCAAGCAGCACATGATAATAAGTGATGATGAGCGGCTCCTCGTCCATCTCCACGAACAGCCAGTAGCGGTTGCCCTCAAAGACGATGGGCTTGGCATATGCCGTACCAAAAGCAGTCTTTAAACGCAAAAGATGCTCAGCATTGATATTAAAGCTCGCCCAAGGTGCGCCCGCCTGCACGCCAAGCTCTTGGAGAATCTTACCTTCATGATTCATGACGGCGATGCGCTGCACCCGCTGCTTTCTTCTTTGTTCAAACCCTTCAAGCGCACTGCTTAACGCCCCTGCGCCTTGACGACTTTGCCCATTATCCGTCAGCACTTTGGCGGCGATCATGGCGTCAATCTCGGCAGATTCATTCTGCGTGCTAAGCCACGGCAAGCTAGACTCCACCGCACTTTCATAGCGGAGCAGCGCCGCCTGCGCCAGCACATCTTGCTCGGAGAGTACCGCACGGCGCACTTCGTTAAACACCAAATACCCGCCCACCAACGCCAGCACCACAATCGGCAAAAACACCAGCAAAATCAGCTGTCCGTACGCACTTTTAAAACCAAACCGCAATTTATTCATCAAAAACCATCGCTACAACAAATCCGATTTAGTTTAGCACAGTTTTTGGGCGATTTTTGAAAAAAGAGTGTGCTATAATTGGCGAAATTTTTAATCATTTTAACAAACCTATTGGAACATTCATGACAGATTTCATCCATCAGACCACCATTCTCGCCAACTGTGTCGGGCAAACCCCCTTGGTACAATTAAACCGCCTTGGCAAGGACACGCAGGCGACCTTACTTGCCAAACTAGAAGGCAACAACCCAGCAGGTTCTGTCAAAGACCGCCCTGCTTTTAATATGATTGATAAGGCAGAGCAGCGTGGGCAAATCAAAGCAGGCGATACGCTGATTGAGGCAACCTCTGGCAACACAGGCATTGCCCTTGCGATGGTCGCCGCCATGAAAGGCTACAAAATGACCCTAATCATGCCAAAAAACTCCACCCAAGAACGCAAAGACGCCATGACCGCCTATGGTGCGACCTTGATTGAAGTGGAACAAGGCATGGAAGAGGCACGAGATTTGGCACTACAAATGCAAGCGGACGGACTTGGCATCGTACTAGACCAATTTAATAATGATGACAATAAAGAGGCGCATTATCTGACCACAGGTCCTGAAATCTGGGAGCAAACAGGTGGCAAAATCACCCATTTTGTCAGCTCAATGGGAACGACTGGCACGATCATGGGCGTGAGTAAATTTTTAAAAGAAAAAAACCCTGCCATTCAAGTCATCGGTCTGCAACCAGACGAAACTTCAAGCATTGCTGGCATTCGCAGATGGCCGACAGAGTATCTGCCAGGGATTTTTGATGCGTCATTGGTGGATGTGACGATGGATGTCAATCAAAAAGATGCGGAAATTTATATGCGAAAACTTGCCAAAGAAGAAGGGATTTTTTGTGGGGTGTCGTCAGGCGGTGCAGCATGGGCTGCTCACCAAATCGCCAAAGAAAACCCCAACGCCGTCATCGCTTTCATCGTCTGCGACCGTGGCGACCGCTATCTATCCACAGGGCTGTTTGGCGTGGTGGATGAGTGATGTGTGCTCTTATGCCAGCCGAACCGATAAAGCAATACAGATGATGTAGGCTAGGGAGCTGAGCGTAACCCAATATTTTTTTGTAAGTCTTTGAATTTTTTGGATTTCGCAAGCAGAGCCCAACCTACAACATCACATCATGCTGTGGTAATTTTATTATTCGGTAGATATAGCACCACCCAATTTAAGCCAAAGATTTAAGCCCATAACAAACCCCAACAAGGACAATCCATGAACCAAGTCGCCCCCATTTTGGTGTTTGACATCGAGACCGTGCCTGACCTAGAAACAGGCAAAAGACTGCATCCGAGTATCAGTAAGCTTGATGACGGTGATGCCTTGACCGCTTTGATTGCGATGCGTCAAGCCGAAGCTGGCAACGACTTTATGCGACTGCCCTTGCACAAAATCGCCTGCCTGTCGTTTTTGTGGGTGGAGCATGGGCAATTTACCCTAAAATCGCTCTCGCTCAACGAAATGAGCGAAAAGCAGATTTTGACGACTTTTTTTCGTGCCTTTGCCAAAAAACCCATCTTAGTCAGCTGGAATGGCTCAGGCTTTGACATTCCTGTCCTGCTGTATCGCGCCTTGCACCACAAAATCAGCGCCCCAGCCTTATTCAATGCCGCTCACAAACCTGATTATCTGTACCGCTATGGCGAGATGCACATTGATTTGATGGACAAAATGTCGCTGCACAATGGCTACAACAAACAAAAGCTCGACACCATCGCCGCATTATGCGGTTTTGCAGGCAAAGGCGAAATGGACGGCTCGCAAGTTGTGCCGATGGTACAGGCAGGCGAATGGGAAAAGCTGACCACTTACTGCGAATCTGATGTGCTGAACACTTGGCTGATTTATTTAAGATGGCTAATTTTGATGGGCAAGGCAGACATTGAAGGCTGTGAAATGCTCAGTCGCCACACGCAAGATTTTGTGGCAAGCCTTGTCAATCAAGACGGCACACTGCGACATGAGCGGTTTTTAGAAGTGTGGCAAGAGCCTGTATGACACAGGTTTATTGCATGGCATAAGGATAAATCGACCCCAAGCTTCATGCCAGTTTGTATCATTTTTAAAATTCTATGGGCGAAAGCCCACCAACCAACATCGGCAAGGCAACATGCAACGCAAACATCGCCCAAAAAACCAGCAAAAAAACCCAGCCACACCTGTCACTTTAAGCATTCACGCCCTGACCCATGACGGGCGTGGCATCGCCACTTATGACGAGACACACACCGAGACTGGCAAGCTTGGCAAAAAAGCATTCATTGACTTTGCCCTGCCTGATGAAACGGTGCAGGCAGTCATTCATCGCAGCAAAAAATCCTTCGATGAAGGCGAGGTCATCGACATCGTGACGCCCAGCGACAGACGACAAGCGCCCATTTGTCAGCATTTTGGGGTGTGCGGCGGCTGTAGTTTGCAGCATTTGAATGCAGATGAGCAGATTCTCCACAAGCAATCAGTACTCGCCAACCACCTGCGCCATCATGCCGATGCTGCGCCAGAACATTGGCTACCACCCATCATCGGCGATCGCATCGCTTATCGCACCAAAGCTCGGCTGGGCGTGCGATACCTACCCAAGACAGCTCGTCTGATCGTAGGTTTTCGTGAGCGAGCGAGCAATTTTTTGACCGACATTGACGACTGCCCGATTCTAGATGCACGCATCAATAAACACTTAACCGAGCTCAAAGACACGCTTTTGCGACTGCACGGCAAAGGCGACATTACGCACCTTGAATTTGCTGCCGGTGATGAGCGCTCGCAGGTCGCCATGATTGTCCGCCACTTACAGCCACTTAGCAAAAAAGACCAAACCCTGCTCATTGACTTTTGCCGACGCATTGGCTGGCAGCTGTATTTGCAGCCCAAAGGAGAGGACAGCGTGCATCGCATTGATGGAGAGGGTTCACCAAACAGTCAAACCACGCCGCCGATGGGTGGGCTGTTTTATGCGCTGCCAAAACATCAGCTGACGCTAGAATTTTCGCCGCTGGATTTTACGCAGGTCAATTTATCCGTCAATCGTCAGATGGTCACTCTTGCCTGCACGCTTTTGGATTTGCAGGCAGGTGAGCGAGTGCTGGATTTGTTTTGTGGATTGGGAAATTTTAGCTTAGCCATGGCAAGAAAAGTCGGCGAAACTGGCTTTGTCATCGGTGTCGAAGGCAGCCGCCAGATGGTCGAGCGTGCCGCCATGAACGCCGCCGCCAATGGCATTCATCACACCGAGTTTTACACCCAAGACTTGACTCAGGATTTCTCAGGCGAGCCTTGGGTGGGACAAGTCGACGCCCTACTCATCGACCCGCCACGCTCAGGAGCCAAAGATGTCATGCATTATCTGGGAAAATTTGCCGCCAAGCGCATCGTCTATGTCTCATGTGACCCCGCCACGCTCGCCCGAGACAGCGCACTCATCATCGCACAGGGCTACCGCTTGACGCACGCTGGGGTGATGGATATGTTTTGCCACACAGGGCATGTCGAGAGCATTGTACGCTTTGAAAAGGCAGAATGATCAAGGCTCAAAACTTAAGATCAATCAAAAACCCCAAGAAAATCAATCTCTTGGGGTTTTATCAATGATCAGTTAGGCATCGCCAAATTTGCGCAGCTTTTTCGCCTTTTTTTCTTGACGCTTGGCAAAAAACACCTCTTCAACTGCCTTTGGGCGATGGTTTTTTTGTGGGCGCTCTTTAAACGACTTGCCGCCTGATTTGGTAGATTTTTCAAAGCTTGGCTTATCTTTGCCAAATCGATCGTGTCGATGCGGGTGCTCACTGCGGTCAAAACGACCTTCAAGACGGCTCTCAAAACGCTCACGACGATTGTCATGACGACCTTCAAAACGCTCAGCGCGACCGAAACCACGGTCTTTGCGCTCGTGGCGTTCATCACGCTCAAAGTGACGCTCACCATCAGCACGATAGCCATCGGCACGATAATAGCTATTTTCCTTGCTCTTATAAGGCTTGTCAAATCTACGCTCGCCACGGTTTTGGGTGCGCTCAGCACGGTCAAAACCTCTGTCATCTTTATCAAATTTGGCATAAAAATCCGAGCCATTGCCACGCTCAAAGCGATCGGCACGACCAAAGTTTGGGCGCTCGCCACGATTGTCCTGACGGTCAGCACGACCTTCAAAGCGAGGACGGCTGCCAAAGCGCTCGCCACGAGCCTGACCGTCTCGATCATTGCGGCGGCGATGGCGACCACCCTTGCGGCGTGGCTCATCCATGATCGGTCCGAAGTTGCGGCGTGGTTCTAACCCTTCGACAGTGGCGGTGCTCATGTCACGCTTTAAATAGCGGTTGATGTTGGCGAGCTGTTTGTTGTCATCCAAACTGCACAGATTCATCGCCACGCCCGTGCGACCTGCTCGCCCACAACGCCCGATGCGATGCACATAGTCCTCGACTTGGCGGGGCAGGTCATAATTGACGACATGGCTGATGGCTGAGATGTCGATGCCACGAGCCGCCACATCGGTTGCGATGAGAAAGTCACATTTGCCAGATTTGACATCGCTGATGATGCGATTGCGCTTGCCTTGTGGTAAATCACCGTGCAAATAGCGCGCCTTGTAGCCGACTTCGTTGAGCATATCAGCCAGCTTTTCGGTGCTCATTTTGGTGGCGGTAAAGATCACCGCTTGCTTGATTTCAGGGTTGTTCAGCACTTCCATCAAGATTTTGTTTTTGTGGTGAAAATCATCACAAAAATACACGCTTTCGTCGATGTGCGCCGATTCGACCTTGATGGAGATTTTCTCAGGATTGACGGTAAAGCTCTCGGCGATTTTACCCACCGCACCGTCCCAAGTGGCGGACGACATCACAGTTTGGCGAGACTCTGGGGTATTTTCAAGAATTTCTTTAATATCGTCAGCAAAGCCCATGTCAAGCATACGATCCGCCTCATCGAGCACCAGTACATCAAGCTTAGACAAATCCACTCGCCCCTCACGCATGTGGTCGATCAGGCGACCAGGGGTGGCGATGACGATCTGCACGCCCTTGCGCAGCGCTCGAATCTGCCCGCCATACGGCGCACCGCCCACCAAAGGCACGCTAAATACGCCACGCATTTGGCTACCGTACTTACGCACATTGTCCTGCACCTGCATGGCAAGCTCACGAGTGGGGGTCAAAATCAGTGCCTTGATGGCGGTTTTTTGGTGGCGGTCGTGCGATTTTTGGCTAAAATCGGCAGATTTTTCCACCACTTTTGGCAAAGCCAAGCGATGCAAAATCGGCAACACAAACGCCGCCGTCTTGCCAGAGCCCGTCTGCGCCGACAGCAGCAAATCCCGACCGTTCAATGCGTGCGGAATCGCCCCTGCCTGAATGGGTGTGGGGGTGGTATAGCCGCTTTCGGTGAGCGCTTTTAAGATATTTTTGTGCAGCCCCAGATCTGAAAACTGCAAAGCAGGCTCGTCAGTTTGGGCGGCGTTGGTGTCAGTGTTTGGCAAATCGTTTGGTAAGTCATTTGGTAAATCAGTCATATAAACCTTTATAAAATCAAAACCACCACAGATGAGCCAATTTTTTGTCAAAAAAGACATAACAAACCCAGCAAAAGCTTGGATTTGCGATCAATTGCATTTTGAATTAGGTGGCAGGTGTCGCTTAACCGCTTGTGCAAATCATCCAATAAATATTGGCATACCCACAAGCCAAAATCATCGCGACAGTAAAGACTTATAAAGATCAGAACAGAAAAAAGCCTTTTTGGCTTATCAAGGACTTAATATCATCATGGGTGGATATTTTTAAGATTTATTTAAAAATAAAAAATATCCACATCAAAATCGGTGCGATGTCATCAAAAGCGTGTGTGAATTATTCACAAAGAGCCATTATAGCACAGCTTGGCAAAGTTTGCTTGGGTTTTTGAAAATAAAAAATGAGCATCTTGGGCGATTCGGCTTAATTTTGTAGAAATTTTTGGCAATTTTCAAAAAAAATTTACAAAAGTGCTTCTAATGCCTGAACAACAATTTAAGAAAGTTTTGAAAAATCCTGTTTTTCGCCTTTTAAATTGAGCCACAAAATGCCATAATAGTGAACAATTATAATCATAACGCAGTGAACAGTTTTTGCAATTACAAGGACACAACCGTGGTACAGATTCGTGAAGGCTTGCCGCTACTGAGTGGCGAAAATAGCGACACCGACAGCGCAGCTTTGACCGCCAGCATGGTCGCCAAGGAACTGCACCCAGATTTTAAGGCGCAGCTTGCCAATCCAAAACTCAAAACCGCTCTCGACCACTCCGAGGAAACCCAAACGCCTTCAACGCTCAGCGAGGCGGACATCGATGTCAAGACCTGGCTTAGTGCTGTCGCAGCACGCATCGGCAAGGACGAGCTGCCTTTGTTGCAGCGTGCTTGCGAATTTGTCCAAATCCAGTCCAACAAACCCCACGCCAGCCGCTCTGGTGCTTATGCCACGGGCATCGGCATGGCGGACATTTTGGCGTATCTGTTCCAAGACGAAAACGCACTGGTCGCAGCCATGCTGTATCGCACCGCACGGCGAGAGCTGGTGAGCATCGAGACCATCGCTCAGCATTTTGGTCAAGACATCGCCCATTTGGTCGAAGACACGCTGGCGATGGGGCGGCTGTCTGAGAGCATCGAGGAAAACAAGCGCCTAGAAGATTATTTTGAAAGCGAGCAGCGAGATCAACTGTCCACCATTTATAGCATGCTCATCAGCACTACCAATGATGTGCGAGCAGTACTCATCAAGCTTGCCGAGCGCACCTTTGCCATGCGTGAGCTGTCTTTTGCACCGCCTGATCGGCAAAAGCGGGTCGCTCGTGAGGTGATGACCATCTATGCACCGCTTGCCCATCGCCTTTCTATCGCTCAATTAAAATGGGAGCTTGAAGATCTTGCCTTTCGCTACCTTGCGCCCGATGAATACAAAAAAATCGCCAGTCTTTTGTCTGAAAAACGCAGCGAGCGAGAAAGCTACATCAAAACTGTGCAAGAAGACCTAAGCCAAGCCCTTGCCAAAGCAGGCATCAAAGCGGAAGTCTCTGGGCGTGTCAAACACATCTACTCCATCTGGCGTAAGATGAAAAAGAAAAACCTGTCTTTCGATCAGCTTTACGACATCCGAGCCTTGCGTGTGCTTGTCAATACCAATGCCGAATGCTACCACACGCTTGGCGTGGTGCATGGGCTTTGGCGGCACATTCCAGAGCAGTTTGACGACTACATCACCAACCCAAAACCCAACGGCTACAAGAGCCTGCACACCGCCGTCATCGCCAATCAGCGTACGCTTGAAGTGCAGATTCGTACGATGGACATGCACTTTGAGGCTGAGCTTGGCAAGGCGGCGCATGTCAATTATAAAGAAGGTCTAAAAGCCAAAAAAGACGACTATCTGACCCAAAAAATCAGCTCGCTGCGTCAGCTGCTCAGCAACGACAAGAGCGAGGTCAGCACAGACGGCGAAGATGAGCTTGACCTTGAAAACTCCGAACGCATCTATGTGTTCAGCCGTGATGGTGACATCACCGAGCTGCCAAAAGGGGCGACCGTGCTTGACTTTGCGTATTATGTGCATACCGAGGTGGGCAACCGAGCCCAAGGCGCACGGGTCAATGGACGCTATGTACCGCTCACACATCAGCCCAAGACGGGCGATCAAGTTGAGATCATCACTAAGTCTAGCCGTGAACCAAATCGAGACTGGCTGGTAGCAAGTCTTGGCTACATTCACACCGCACGAGCCAAATCCAAGCTGCGCCAGTGGTTCAATCGCCAAGACAGGGACAAAAACATCGAGACAGGTCGTGCCATGCTCTTGCGCGAGCTTGACCGCCTATCCATCAGCCCAAGCCAAGTCAATCTGTCTGAACACCTAGAAGAATTTAATGCCAGAAATGAAGAAGACCTATTCATCTCGCTGGTGATCGGTGAGGTGAGCGCTGTGCAGCTGGTCGGCAAAATCGCCAACAAGCTCAGCCTAAACACCCCAGCTGCTGACGAAGACACCATTGACATCAAAGCCCCCACCAGACCGAACAAATACCGCATCGATCTAGAAGGCTTTGACAATGTCGATGTGCATCTGGCGGGGTGCTGCACGCCTGTGCATGGCGAGCCGATTGCAGGCTTTGTCACCCTATCAAACGGCATCAGCATCCATCACGCCACCTGCGCCGAATACCTAAGGCTCATCGAAAAAGAGCCTGAGCGCCAAGTCAAGGCAGATTGGCAAGAAAACTTTGGGCGGTATCAGCCTGTGACCATTTTGGTAGAGGCGCACAATCAGCGAGGCATCTTGCGTGATCTGGTGAACATCATCGACAAAGAAAAGGTCAATATCCACCGTGCTGAGACCGTCGCATCAGACGACGCCATCAGCCAGATGAAGTTTTATGTTGAGGTGGCAGGACTGGCTCACTTATCACGCCTGCTTGCCAAAATCGAGCAGCAGCCCAATGTGCTGCACGCCAGACGCAGCGTCAGCTAATAGGTAAGAGTATGCCAGAATTACCAGAAGTCGAAACCACCAAAGCCAGCCTAGACCCCCTACTTGGACAAGCCGTCAGCGGTGTACAAATCCACCATCACAAACTTCGCTACCCAATCCCTGATGATTTGGGCAGTTTGGTGGGTTTTGTCTTACAAAGCGTCGAGCGGCGTGCCAAATATCTGCTGCTTCATTTTTATCATCAGCCAGACAACCGCAGAAAGGTGCTACTCATTCACTTGGGTATGTCAGGCAGTTTACAGCAGCACACGCACCACGAACTTCGCAAGCACGACCATCTGGTGCTAGAATTTGGCGATGTGTGGCTGCATTATCACGACCCACGCCGTTTTGGTATGATTTTATGGGTGGAAAACGATGATTATATCGACACGCCTGACACGCACGAGCGGTTTTTGACACACTTGGGTCCTGAACCGCTGAGCGATGCGTTTGATGATGGCTATTTACACCGTGTGATTTTTAAAAACTTTAAAAACAAAGCCATCGCCAAACCCATCAAATCGCTCATTATGGAGCAGTCGGTGGTTGTGGGCGTGGGCAATATTTATGCCGCCGAGAGCTTGTTTCTCTCACGCATCCACCCTGCCACACCTGCCAATCATCTGGACGCAAATCAGCTTGCCACATTGACCCAGCACATCAAGGCGATTTTGGCTCGGGCAATCAAGCAAGGCGGTTCTACCCTAAGAGATTTTACGGTAGGTAGTGGCAAAACGGGCTATTTTCAGCAGACGCTGCTCGTCTATGGGCGAGACGGTCAGCCCTGCACCGAGTGCGGCACTGTATTAGAAAATCAAAAAATCGCAGGACGAGCCAGCGTCTATTGTCCGCATTGTCAACCGCTGATGCCTTGATTGCGATGGATTGAATTTAAAATCTACACCAAAAAACGCCCTGCTCACGAATGAACAAGGCGTTTTTTAGATTTGGCAAATGCTCACATTATCTGCGCTCGCCAAGCTTAGCACTGATCTCACGCAGTAGCAACACTTCTTCTGATGGCTCTTCTGGTGCTGTTGGCTCTTCTGCCTTGCGGCGCAGACGGTTCATGCCTTTTACCATCATAAAGATGATGAACGCTAGGATGATGAAATTGATCACCACAGTGATGAAGTTACCGTAGGCAAGCATCGCCACGCCCGCTTCTTTTAACGCCGCATAGCTGCTTGCATCGACGCCCGCAGGTACGCTGCCCAGCACGACAAACATGTTTGAAAAATCAAAGCCGCCAAAAATCGCGCCCACCAAAGGCATGATGATGTCTTCGACCAATGAAGTGGTGATTTTGCCGAATGCAGCGCCGATGATCACACCGACCGCCAGATCCATCACATTGCCTTTTAGGGCAAATTCTTTAAATTCTTGCATCATACTCATGATAAATACTCTCACTAAACCCATCAGGGAAAATTGTTCAAAAAAAACAAAAGCGCCCAACCAGTAGGCACTTTTGTTCCAATCAAATATTGATTATGCTTTCAAAGTGGCGTAATTGTATCACATTTTCCCATCGTTATTGTAGCGTTTGATGATAAGTGTGTGAAGTTTTGTTAATACGCCTTTTAAAATCAGTCTTTTTTACGACCAAAACGCTTGCGCTCGTTCTCGGTCAAATAACGCTTACGAATACGGATCGATTTTGGCGTTACCTCCACCAGCTCGTCATCTTCGATGAATTCTAGGGCTTGCTCTAGCGTGTATTCTAGGGCAGGTGTTAGGATGATCGCATCGTCAGAGCCAGACGCACGAATGTTGGTCAGCTGTTTTGCTTTGGTTGGGTTCACCACCATGTCGTCAGAACGAGAGTTGATACCCACGATCATACCTTCATACACTTCAAGCTGCGGCTTGGCAAACAGACGGCCACGCTCTTGCAAGCTGAACAACGCATAGCCCAAGCAAGTACCTGTTACCATAGACACTAACACGCCGTTTTGACGCTTGGCGACCGAACCTTCTTTGGCAGGACCATAATGACTAAAGCTTGAAGTCATGATGCCTGTACCGCTGGTCATCGTCAAAAATGCTGAACGAAAACCAATCAAACCACGAGACGGCACAGTCGCTTCAATACGGATACGACCTTTGCCATCAACTTCCATATTGGTCAGCTCGCCCTTGCGTTCGCCCATCTCTTGCATGACCGCACCTTGATGCTGCTCTTCAACATCAAAGGTAACATTTTCATAAGGCTCGCACATCACGCCATCAATTTCTTTCATGATCACTTGCGGACGAGATACACCAAGTTCAAAGCCTTCACGACGCATATTTTCAATGAGCACCGACAAATGCAGCTCGCCACGACCAGAAACTTTGAATTTTTCTGGGCTGTCGGTATCTTCAACACGCAAAGCGACATTATGAATCAGCTCACGGTCAAGACGCTCACGGATATTACGAGAAGTAACAAATTTACCTTCTTTACCTGCAAACGGACTGTCGTTTACTTGGAAAGTCATCGATACAGTCGGCTCATCCACCGAAAGCGCTGGCAATGCCTCGACATTTTGTGGATCACAGATGGTGTCTGAGATGTTTAGGCTGTCTAGACCCGTGACACACACGATGTCGCCTGCTTGTGCAAAATCAACATCAACTCGTTCAAGGCCGTGATAGCCCATGATTTTTAGGATACGACCATTGCGTTTGTTACCATCTTTGTCAATCACGGTAACTGGCGTGTTGGTCTTGATTGAGCCACGCTGAATGCGACCCACACCGATGACACCCACAAAGCTGTTATAGTCTAGGCTTGAGATTTGCATTTGGAATGGACCATCAACATCGACCTTTGGTGGCTCAACGATGTCCACGATGGTTTCAAACAGTGGCGTCATATCGCTTGACAGGTTGTCAGGCTCAAGACCTGCGATGCCGTTAATACCAGACGCATAAACAATTGGGAAATCCAGCTGTTCATCAGTCGCACCAAGGCTGTCAAACAGGTCAAATACTTGGTCAATTACCCAATCAGCACGCGCGGCTGGCTTGTCAATTTTGTTGATGATGACGATTGGTTTTAGACCACGAGCGAAGGCTTTTTGGGTAACAAAGCGAGTTTGTGGCATTGGACCTTCTTGACTATCCACCAGTAACAGCACGCAATCCACCATACTCATCACACGCTCTACCTCGCCACCGAAGTCAGCGTGGCCTGGGGTATCCACGATATTAATGCGGTATTCGGTGCCAGTGCGAGAATCTGTCCATTTGATGGCGGTATTCTTCGCCAAAATGGTAATGCCACGCTCCGATTCTAGGGCGTTTGAGTCCATCACGCGTTCGATTTCGCCTGAGCGTTCGCCCAATGCACCAGATTGCTGAAGAAGTTTATCAACTAGGGTAGTTTTACCGTGGTCAACGTGAGCAATGATTGCGATGTTACGCAGATTTTTAATGTCGTTCGTCATACATACTCGTTTAAAATAAGAATGCTAAATAAGCAAAATGATTGAAAGTCCCGCCTTTTTATTACATCAACGATCAATAAAAGGCTTGGCACTCATATCGTGAAATGACACAACGATAAACATCAATCAAGCTGCCCATCACAATAAGAGAAATCATTCATTATACCACGCTTTCGTCCTAAGTAAAAGACGAGCAATAAAATAAAAAGAACCGCCAAAATGACGGTTCTTTTTGCATTTCAATCGAAAGACTGATTATTGTACGATCATGTCTTTGGTTTGCTCAACAGTCGTGGTTTTGTTACCAGTAGTTTTAACTACTACACGACGGTTCAACACACGACCTGCTTCAGTGTCGTTAGATTCGATTGGTTGGTTGAAACCATAGCCAACAGCGCTTAGACGGTTTGGAGCGATGCCAAACTCGTTAGTTAGCATTGCTTTAACAGCGTTTGCACGAGCTTCTGATAGGCGTTGGTTGTAACGAGCGCTTGAACGGTTGCTGTCTTTAGATGCGTGACCTTCAACAACAGCAGTTGCGTTCGGGAATTCACGCATTGCTTGTGCAACTTTTGCTACTTCGCTGCGATATTGATCTTTGATCACAGACTTGTCACGGTCAAAGAATACGCGTGGAGCGATGTTTAGTTGCTCGTTTACATTGACTTGTTGTGGGCAGCCTTGAGCGTCAACAACAACATTTACTTGTGAGCCAGGCGCACCTACGCAAGCGTCAAGATGATCTGGAACACCGTCGCCGTCAACATCAACTACTGTGTCTTCTAGGATAACAGGAGCAACAGGCTCAACCAAAACAGGAACTACCGCAGCAGCTGGTGCTAGACGACCGCCCAGAGTTACTTCTAGACCTGCCAGTGCTTTACCTTGAGTCCAGCTGTTGTCTAGGTTGTGCTCAGCACGCACTTCACCACGAAGTGCTAGGGCGTCATTGATTAGGTAGCGTGCACCTAGACCTAGGTTAGCGATGGTGTCTTTGCCAGCGTCAGCAACTACTGAACCTGCGTCAACTTGACCAGTTAGACCAGTTTGGGTAGCACCATTGTTAGCGATATATGCAGTATCGTTTTCGATGCTGGTTTTTTGCATGCCAGCACCAACCAATACATATGGCTTGAACTTGCTAGCTGCATTGTAGCCAGAGAACTGCTCAGTACCGATTAGGAAGTTTGCAGAGATGTTCTCTTGCTCAGCACTGAAACGGTTTCGAGCATCAGCATAGTAAGAATCTTCTGAAGCACGCGCTGATGCGTTGGTCACGCCGTATTCAACTTGAAGTTGAGTAGATGGCGTAAGCTCAACACCTAGTGCTAGACCAGTGTATAGGTCGCTTTTTAGTGCTACGCCACCGTTTGCTGGGTTGCCAACATCGGCATTACGCTCGTCGTTTAGTTGACGACCAGTTTCAAAAAGACGGCGTTGCTTTTCAGCAGCTGCATCTTCTTGTACATAGTTGTAACCGATAAGCGGGGTTACAGTTACGCCAGCAGAAGCGGCGGTCGCTGCAGTAGCAAGTACTGCGATTGCGATCTTATTTAGTTTCATAACTTCCTCCAAAGGAATGGTTGGGGTTTAATTAATTATGTAACATAATATTACTATGGCATATTCTACCACTAAGTTGTCGGATTTGCCAACTAAATTTAGCAGCAAATCCATCATTTTAGGCAGATTTGCCTAGCTTAACGGCATTTTTAGAAAAAAACAACCTTTTTTTAGTCATTGCTACACAATGTTACATAAACATGCTGATTTTTTACAAAACCGTCTCAGCCATGACACTTCATGGCTTGCGCCGCCACTGGCGTTGATTCAGAAAAAAGAATTCATCAGCAGGCACGCTATTTTAGCACAGTTTTTTAAAGTTTGTCAGGCGTCTTTGCAAAAGCCGCACGCATTTTTATGACCGCTTGGTCAAGTCCGACAAACACCGCATCAGCGATGATACTATGACCGATGTTTAATTCGTGAATGCCCTCAATCTGAGCAATCGGTGCAACATTATCACAAGTCAGCCCATGCCCTGCATTGATGAGCATTTTATCGGTTTTGGTTTTGGCGTATTGTACCGCTGTTTTTATTCGCTCAAGCTCGCCTGCACTCGCCGCCAAATCCTTTGCCAAATCTGCATGAGCATACGCCCCTGTGTGTAGTTCAATGGCGTCTGCCCCAAGTGCGATCGCCGTATCAATTTGATGAACATCTGGGTCAATGAACAGCGACACCAAAATCCCCGCCGCTTGCAATTTACCGACAAATTCAGGCAAATTGGGCAAATTCGCCACATCAAGACCGCCTTCGGTGGTGACCTCCTCTCGCTTTTCTGGGACAAGGCATACCCAAGCTGGCTTGACATCCAAAGCAATGGCAAGCATTTCATCAGTAACCGCCATTTCAAGGTTCATGCGAGTTTTTAGCACTGGTTTCATCGCATAGACATCAGCGTCTTTGATGTGACGGCGATCTTCTCTAAGATGGAGTGTAATGCCGTCTGCCCCTGCCTGCTCACAAATGAGCGCCGCCTCAATAGGACAAGGATAATGCACGCCTCGTGCGTTACGCAGTGTGGCGACATGGTCAATATTCACGCCCAAAAGCGGTAGCGTTGCCATAGAATTTCCTCTTATGATCGTCAGTTTATGATTTAGGTTTTATGATTGTTGGGTTTGTTGGGTTAAAAATCCCAAACTCTGTCTCCAAAGTTTGCGACTGTTCAAGGGCTTGTATTCCAAAAGATAATCCATCACTTCTTTTTGCAGTTGCCCAAATTCATCAAGTTTATCCGCAAAAATCTGCGGCTCATCGCCCGCCTGCCCCATCAAGAGCAAATCCGCCCCCAAATACGCCACACGACTTACCCTTTTGCCAACATCTGCTGCCTGATGAATGGCGGTAGAGCGAATCGGCACAAAGCCCATCTCAGGGACAAAACGATAATACTCATCATGGATAATCGCACCGCCCAAGCCATCGCACGCAAAGTCAATGCTCACACCAAGCTCGGCAAACAACGCCCGCTCAAACCGTCTAAGCGCCGCCTTCATCATGGGCATGGTCTCATCTTGGGCAGAACTCAACGCTCGCAAAATCAGCACTTCGTCATGATATGCCTGCCAAAGCATGGGGCAAGCATTTTCTAGTACCAGCAGGCGACACAGCACTTCATTCATATAAAGCAAAGCATATTGCGAGCGTCCTGTCATGGGCGACAAAGCAAACTGAGCATCAGGCTGAATTTGGCTAAAAGTTTTTAGGGCGTTTTTGCCTGTGGCGAATAACGCAATTGGCACAAAAGACGGCACACCGCGCACGCCCACGCCATGCACCATGCCAAATTCACGAGTGAAAAACTGATAAATCGCTCGCTTTTCTTGGTAGGCTCTGGCGTGTAGCGCATAGCCTGTCAAAGGTTGTTGTCGCAAAACGAATCAATACCCCAAACTGTTTAACGCACGCTCATCGTCCGACCAGCCTTTTTTGACTTTCACCCACAAAGTCAGCATGATTTTGCGGTCAAACAGCTTTTCCATGTCCTGTCTGGCTTCAATGCCAACTTGCTTAATGCGACTGCCTTTATCGCCGATGACGATGGTTTTTTGCCCTGCTCGCTCCACAAAAATGGTCGCATCAATGAAAGTAACTGCGCGTCGCCACTTGCCTGTTTCAGGGTCTTTGTGGGCAGGCTCATCTTTAAAAGTGTCAATCTGCACGGTCAAATCATAAGGCACTTCATCGCCAGAAGTTCGCATGATTTTCTCACGAATGATTTCACTTGCCAAAAAACGCTCCGAGCGGTCGGTAATCTGCTCAGGATCAAAAATCGGCGGACGCGTCGGCAAAAACTGCCCAATTACCGATTTTAGACGATCCAAATTATGCCCACGCAACGCCGAAACTGGCAAAATGTCCGCAAAATCAAAGCTCTCATTAAAACTTTCAATCACAGGCAACATCTGCGATTTGTCCTTGACGGTGTCAGATTTATTGATCACCAGCACCACAGGCAGGCTGGTCGCTGACAATTTCTCCAAAGTCAATAAATCATCTTCTCGCCACTGCAAGCCATCAACCACAAACAGCACCAAATCCACATCAGACAAGGCAGACACCGCCGCTTTGTTCATGCGCTCGTTGATCGCTTTGACTTCTTTGGCATGAATGCCGGGGGTATCCACGAACACGATTTGCATGTCTTCATCGGTCAAAATGCCGTGAATGCGGTGGCGAGTGGTCTGTGGTTTGCGTGAAGTGATGGAGAGTTTTTGTCCAAGCAAATGGTTCATCAAAGTAGATTTGCCCACATTGGGTCTGCCTACGATGGCCACAAAACCTGCACGAAATTCATCGCTGATGGTGGCAGGCTGGCTCTCAAAAAACGATGCGATCAAGTCATCGTTTTGTACAGATTGATTATCGGTCATATTTTTCCTTGTTATCAGCCAAATCAAAAAGTCATTTTGTCTGTTATTAAAACACAAAACCGCCCATTTTAAAAGGCGGATGTGTCAAAGTAGATCTTCATCATGGCGTGGTGCGAGTTTTGTTGAGCTGATTGATCATCAGTTCAGCGCATTTTTGTTCAGCAATGCGGCGTGATTCACCCGTCTGAGTGATGGCGTCAATACCCGCCAGATTCACACGGCAAGTCACAACAAAGGTTTGATTGGGGGCATTGCCGATGATTTCGTCCAGCTCATAAGTGGGCAGCGCCATGCGATTGCCTTGTAGCCACTCTTGTAGGCGAGATTTGGCATCTTTTAACACCTTCTCTTCACCCACTTCCAAAATCAGCGACTCATACCAAGTTTTGATCAGCTCTTTGACCAAATTCATGTCGTTGCTGTCCAAATACACCGCCGCCACGACAGCCTCCACCGCATCCGCCAAAATGGACGCACGATGACGACCACCACCTTTTCGCTCGCCCACACCCAAAATCAGATGGCGAGACAATTCTAGCTGCTCGGCGATTTGTACCAGTGTTTCTTGACGGACAAGCGTGGCACGCATACGGGTCAATTTTCCCTCATCATGGCGGGGAAAATGCAAAAACAACGCCTCAGCGATGACCATGCCAAGCAATGCGTCGCCCAAAAATTCAAGGCGTTCATAGCTTGCCTTGGGATTATAAGAACGGTGTGTCAGCGCCCGTCTCAGATGCTCCACATCTTTAAATACATAGCCCAATTTGTCAAACAGCACAGGCAATCCCTGCTCGAAGCTGGCAAAATGCGGCTGCCTATCAAGCGCACTGATCTTCTGCGCTTTGGCATTTGATTGATTTGAATCGGTCATCACTTATCCGTATGATTGTCCATAAAAAACATAAAATTGCATCAGTTGATCGCACCTGCTCTGTCAAAGCTTGGTAGCTTAAAGCCTGCGTCTTTGTGCATCCAAATGTAGGTCGCCTTGCCAGACAGATTTGCCTCTGGCACAAAGCCCCAGTAGCGAGAATCCTGACTGCTGTCTCGGTTGTCACCTAACACAAAATACCGACCCTCAGGCACCCGCACCGTCCACTCTCTACCCTCCGAAGTGATCACTTCTGGGGCATTTTCTTGTAAAAATTTTCCGCCAGCTGCCGAATTGATGTCACCCAAATAACGCACAAGATACTGATGGCTACCCAAGTTTTCTTGATAATAGTGCGCAAATTTCTCTTCTTCATGTCCAAATCGGCTGCGCTCTTCGTCGCTAAATACATGGCTGTCAATCTGAGCTGGCAAAAGCTTAGCGATGAACTCATCACCCATTTGATGCGTGGTCTTTTCGGTGGCGACCACCTCGCCATTGACGGAAAGCACGCCATCTTTAAAGCTGATGATGTCATTAGGCAAGCCGATCACACGCTTGATGTAGTACATATTTGGCTGCACAGGATAGCGAAACACCGCCACATCGCCACGCTCAGGACTGCCTGTCTCCAAAATTTTGGTGTGCGTCAGCGGCAGACGAAGTCCGTAGGATGCTTTATTAACAATGATAAAATCACCCGTGTGCAAAGTCGGCACCATTGAGCTTGATGGAATGTTAAACGGCTCAATCACAAACGCACGCACCAGCACAATCACCAATAAAATCGGCAAAAATTCATACGCCCAACGCACCAGTACATTTTCATGGCTTGCGTCTTTATCAGCCTTGGCAAGCAGAAGTTCTCGCTTGGCGGCTTGATGCGCCTGATGCGCCTCTTGAATGTCCGACGGCGTGTTGGCTGTCGGCACAAAATCATCGGCAGCGACTGTGATGCGATGCTGTGCTAGGGTATTTTTTAGGGCGGCTTGGCGTGCTGACAGCTGAGTCTGAGCAAGCTTAACTCGCTGATCGGACACCTTGACGGCACGGTGCTGCCTTAGGGCAAATTTATCCACCAGCCACACCAATAAAAAGATCAGCGTCACAGGCACCAATATCAAATTAATGTCAAAATTCACAAACCACTCCCAATCTCAATGCCGTCTCGTCGCTTAGCTATCAACTTTCAATACCGCCAAGAAGGCTTCTTGTGGGATTTCTACCGAGCCCACTTGTTTCATGCGTTTTTTACCTGCTTTTTGTTTTTCTAAGAGTTTTTTCTTACGGCTGACATCGCCACCATAACACTTGGCAAGAACATCTTTACGCATCGCTTTGACGGTAGAGCGAGCGATGATTTGGCTGCCGATGGCGGCTTGGATTGCCACATCAAACATCTGACGGGGAATCAGCTCTTTCATCTTCTCAACCAGCTGATTGCCACGGCGGCGAGCGTGTTCTTGGTGGCAAATCATCGCCAAAGCATCGACTTTTTCGCCATTGATCAGCACATCGACACGAGACAATTTGTCCGCCTGATAACGCTCAAAAGCATAGTCGAGCGACGCAAAGCCACGAGATGCCGATTTTAATTTGTCAAAGAAATCCATCACCACCTCGCCCATCGGAATGTCAAAGACGACTTGGACTTGGCGAGCCATAAACTTCATGTCCACCTGCACGCCACGGCGCTCGATGGCAAGCGTGATGACATTGCCCAGATATTCTTGTGGCACTAGGATATGACAGCGAGCGATCGGCTCACGAAACTCTGCAATCACGCCCACATCAGGCAAACGAGATGGGTTGTCGACATAGACGATGTCGCCATTTTTCTTGACCACTTCATAAATCACCGATGGCGCAGTGGTAATCAGATCAAGGTCATACTCTCGCTCTAAGCGCTCTTGGATGATCTCCATGTGTAGCATACCAAGAAAACCACAGCGAAAACCAAAGCCAAGAGCATCCGAAGTATCTGGCTCAAAAAAGAGCGCCGCATCGTTAATTTGTAGCTTTTGTAAGGCTTCACGGAATTTTTCAAAATCACTTGAATCAATCGGGAACATGCCTGCATAAACTTGCGGTGTTACCTTTTGAAAACCTGGAATATTCTCAACCTCTGGCGTCTTAGCAAGCGTGATGGTATCGCCCACAGGCGCCCCTTGAATGTCTTTAATGCCTGCAATCACAAAGCCCACTTCGCCCGCTTGCAAGATACCCGTCTCCAAGCGTTTTGGCGTAAAGACACCGATGGATGTCACCAAGTGGCTCTCGCCTGTGGATTTGACAAAAATCTTATCGCCAGTACGCACCTCGCCTTCACGCACTCGCACCAGCGAGACCACGCCCAGATAATTATCAAACCAAGAATCAATGATCAAAGCCTGTAACGGTGCCTCTCGGTCGCCTGTTGGGGCTGGGATTTTATCCACTAATACTTGCAATAATTCATCAATGCCAAGTCCTGTCTTGGCTGACACTCGTGGTGCTTCTACCGCTTCAATGCCGATGATGTCTTCAATCTCTTCAATGACTCGCTCAGGCTCAACTTGTGGCAAGTCAATTTTGTTCAACACTGGCAAAACCTCCAAGCCCTGCTCAACTGCCGTATAGCAGTTCGCCACGCTTTGAGCTTCCACGCCTTGAGCGGCATCCACGACCAGCAAAGCCCCTTCGCACGCCGCCAAGCTGCGAGACACTTCATAGCTAAAATCCACATGCCCGGGTGTGTCAATGAAATTAAGCTGGTATTTTTCGCCATTGGGGTGATTATAATACAGCGTCACCGACTGCGCCTTGATGGTAATACCACGCTCACGCTCAATGTCCATGCTGTCTAAAACCTGCGCTTGCATTTCACGGTCAGACAAACCGCCACACACTTGGATAAAGCGGTCGGCAAGCGTACTTTTGCCGTGGTCAATGTGAGCGATGATGGAAAAATTACGAATGTGAGAAAGTGCGGTCATGGTTTTCATTGCAAAAATAAAATAATAACAGACTATTGTATCAGCTTTTGCAGAAAAAACATAGATAATTCAAGGAATCTGGCAAATTTTCATAAGGCTTGGCGTGGTTTTTATTTGTCCTTGCCCAAATCCGCCACTTCCCAAGGTGCTAAGCCATAAAATGAGCCGTTGAGCTGTGTTTGCTCAATCAAATATTCACGAAACTTTAAATAAAACTCACGATTTGGCGGTGTTGGATTACCCCAAAACTCATCTAGGGGTTTTTGGTCGGTCAAACCTTTGATATCATACAAAGCCCGCCCCATGATTTTGGTGGGTTTTTGGTGATAAACAGACTGTAATCCTGTGGTACTATTGATGGTAATCATGCCAATGCTGGCACGAATCAGACTTGGCAGGTGCATATCACAGCCATACAAAACCCGCCCTTCAATGCCAAAAGAGCGAGCGGTGCGATCAATGAACGAGCGATAATCACGATGCCCACGATCCAAAGGATGATGCTTAAATAAGACTTTCGTACCTTTTGGCGCACACTTGGCAAAGCTGTCAAGCACCTCGGTGATGAACGCTCGCACATCTTCATAGTCACTGTGGTGCGTGATTTGCGAATCATTATGCACTTGCAGACTCACCAAATAAAAATTATCGCCCTGATTGATCAGGCGATGCTGCAAATGTTTATCGGGCAAATATCGGCACAGTTTACGCACAGGGGCAATCAGCCACGCCCTCATCTCCTGCCAAATACTCAAACCCCGATAATGCTCATAATGCGGATAACGCCTTTGTCCAATAAACACGACCAAATAATACACCATGCTTGCCACACACAGTCGCCAAAAACGGTTGGCGGTGTAGTTGGGCTTGTCATTTGCCCTGTCAAATCCTTCAATCAAATCAGGATTAAGCCGAGAATAACCATTGATGCCATGCTCTTCAAGCGTGATATAATCAGGGCGCAAATAGCCTTCTTCAAAGACAAAAAAAGACACACCAAGCGCACTGGTCACACGGCTGGCGACGGCATGATAAGGGCGACAGTCATTAAAGCAGACCACCGCATCAATATGATACTGCTCAATAATCTGACTGATGAATGCGTCAAAATCCGCTACGGTGCCACGATAATTGTCCATCTTATCTTTGTGGCAATAAAAAAGTGCATCGCCTGCATTAAAATTGATTTTGCGAACCTGTTTGCCCTGCTCCATCAAAAAAGTCGCAAAACGACAAAAAAAAGTCCCCATCTTGCCCTGTAAAAGCAAAATGTTTTGATGCGTAAGCAGGTGATCCATGGTTGCGGACATAAGCGACAACTTGGTGACTTAAATTTGATGGTTCAAAAAAACAGTGATGATAAAAACACTCTATTTTAGCACAATTTTATCCAATTTTGAGTTATCGTTTTGTATCATTATAAAACCGCATGGCAACAGTTTTTACCCTTTGCCAAAGACGAGTAATGACTGAGCGTTTTACAGCGGTGGGTTGATTGTACAAATAATCAATCACTTCTTCAGGTGTCGCCAAGCCGTAACCTTTGGGCAAATGATACAAAGGATAGTCAATCAGCGTCCCAAAAATCAACGCCTCCAACGACAAAGGCGAACGCTTGCGGCGATTTAGGGCGTCAATTTTTGGCAGATTATCCGGCTCTACCACATCCACCGTCAGCCCAAATCCTGCATAAAACGGCACGCCATAACACACCACCTCTCGCCCACGCAACAAAGCCTCAAAACCTGTCAGCGAACTGATGGTATGCACCACATCGCACACATCCAGACAATCTGGCATGGCAACATCGGACGCCACCATATCCGCAAAAGCAGTATTCTCCACATGCCCAACTCTTAGCCCCGCCTCCACATCTGGGTGTGGCTTATAAATGATCACATCATCAGGAAAATCTGCACGCACCTTAGCAAGCAAATCTGCATTTTTAACAATCCTACTGGCACAGCTTTGCACTGATGCATCATCTTCTACTTGCCCCACCACAAGGCGAATTAAAGCATTTGGTTTTTGCTTTCTTAAACTATTGATTTTATTTATAAAATCATCATTACTCACACCGACATTATACTTACTGACCCGTTTGGTCAAAAGTAGCTCGTGCAAACGGTTGGCTCTTTGATGCTCTTCGTCCGTCAAGACAATATTTGCCAAGATCACCTCAAGGCGACTAGGAGCGGTGGCATCATAATAAATGCCCACATCATCCATGACCACCGACAAAGGTGCAATCAGACTCGCCCCTAAGCCATTGGAGCGAATAAACCCATCTTCCATACACCAAATGGCGGCATCAGACTCGCCCAATACTGCCAGTTTTTGTGCGAGCAGTCGCTTACTTTGAATGCCCCAAGTAACATAAGAACGATTTTTTTGTTGCAAAAATGGCTTTAATACGCAAGTATCGTCATAAATTCTTGCAATTTTTCTTGAAATTTGAGCAAAATTTGCCCAGATTTTTTTGATTGAAAAATGCATTTGCACCTTAGGAAAGCCCAAAAATGCACGCACAAAAGCCACTTTCCAGCGACTAAAATCATAAGCCAGCACATTACCCGCCAGTCTATCCTGCCAATCTCGGTTTCGTGTCAAATAATCAATCACCGTGTCAATGTCGCACGCTTTTTTGGTGGCAGGATTGGCATAATGGCTGTACAATACATAGCTGGCATAAAAAAGCTGCTCCACGCTGGCAGTCGCCTCAACGCCATGACAAGCACGAGCCTCACAATAAAACGGTTTATCCAGCAAATGCGTATCATCTGTCAGCCCAAAGCCTGCATACCAACTCACCCCAAAGCAATGCACTTTTTTGCCAAGTAGCAAGGCCTCAAAGCCCATGTGGCTACTGACCGTATAAACAGCGACAGCCTGTCTAAGCAAAGCAATTGAATTACACAGCTCTTTTAAATAATAAACGCCCTGCACTTCATCCGCAAAATACCCTTTGCCCTCTGGATGAGTCTTAATCCAGATATTGGCATTGGGATAAGCGTCTTTTGCATGAGCAATCATGGCATTAAAATCATCAGCCGTAGCCCCCGCCCCAGAAATAGACGCATCGCCCTTCACTTGATCAATAATAATGACATGACTTTGACTGTTGCCAGCCAATTCGGTCAAATCTGGTGCAGATTTTGTTGCATTGTATTTGGATAAATGTTGGGTAGTAATCTTGTTAATCCATGCTTT
Source organism: Moraxella nasibovis (assembly GCF_029581575.1). Taxonomy (NCBI): domain Bacteria; kingdom Pseudomonadati; phylum Pseudomonadota; class Gammaproteobacteria; order Moraxellales; family Moraxellaceae; genus Moraxella; species Moraxella nasibovis. The sequence continues at coordinate 2,092,914 of NZ_CP089975.1, forward strand.
TGATTGATCAAACCATTCATCGCTCCAATTTTTCATGGTTGCAATGATCAGTGCTTGCAACAAATTTGGCTGTGATAAATCAAAATAAATCCCCTGATCGTCCGCCACAAAACTTGCTGCAAATTTACTATTCACACCACCATCAAGCGACCGCAAAAAGCCATCTTCAACAGTAATCAAGGGCAGGGACAATGACTGAGCCAAGTGATAAGCTCGCACGCTACTGGGCTTTTTTCCCCAAGCAATCACCGCCTGTGAATTGGCGTGCTTATTACTGCCAAGCATCGCTCCAAAGGCAATGCCAAGCAAGTGATTATTCCTAATAATACCCCTGGTAGCAAGCAGGTGCTTAGGCATGGTCATTTTTTTCATGAGTTGATCAAATATTCAAATCAAAGAATTACCAAGCATTATAACACACCCCACCACCTTCAACAGAAATTTAAAAACCAAAAACCCCCTCCATCATCCGACAGAGGGGGCTAAATAAGGTGCTGACGATGACCTACTCTCACATGGGCGAACCACACTACCATCGGCGCTAAGACGTTTCACTTCTGAGTTCGGGAAGGGATCAGGTGGTTCCATCTTGCTATTGTCGTCAGCGTAAAAGGATTAACAACGCTGTTATGAGTCTGTTATTTTATTTTTATTCAAGATTGATTCAAGCTTGTTAGGTAAAATCTTTACACTTTCCATTAACACTGTCAGTGGTAAACCACTTGGGTGTTGTATGGTCAAGCCAAACGAGCAATTAGTATTGGTTAGCTACACATATCACTATGCTTCCACACCCAACCTATCAACGTCGTAGTCTACAACGGCTCTTTAGGGAAATCTTATCTTGAGGTCGGCTTCCCGCTTAGATGCTTTCAGCGGTTATCCGATCCGAACATAGCTACCCGGCGATGCTACTGGCGTAACAACCGGAACACCAGAGGTTCGTCCACTCTGGTCCTCTCGTACTAGGAGCAGATCCTCTCAAATTTCCAACGCCCACGGTAGATAGGGACCGAACTGTCTCACGACGTTCTAAACCCAGCTCGCGTACCTCTTTAAATGGCGAACAGCCATACCCTTGGGACCTGCTTCAGCCCCAGGATGAGATGAGCCGACATCGAGGTGCCAAACACCGCCGTCGATATGAACTCTTGGGCGGTATCAGCCTGTTATCCCCAGAGTACCTTTTATCCGTTGAGCGATGGCCCTTCCATACAGAACCACCGGATCACTAAGACCTACTTTCGTACCTGCTCGACTTGTGGGTCTCGCAGTTAAGCGCGCTTTTGCCTTTATACTCTATGGACGATTTCCGACCGTCCTGAGCGCACCTTCGTACTCCTCCGTTACTCTTTAGGAGGAGACCGCCCCAGTCAAACTACCCACCATACATTGTCCTTAGATCTGTTAATCTCAAGTTAGAACCCCAACATAACCAGGGTGGTATTTCAAGGATGGCTCCATAGGAACTGGCGTCCCTACTTCAAAGCCTCCCACCTATCCTACACAAGTTAGGTCAAAGTTCAATGTAAAGCTGTAGTAAAGGTTCACGGGGTCTTTCCGTCTAGCCGCGGGTACACAGCATCTTCACTGCGATTTCGATTTCACTGAGTCTCTGCTGGAGACAGCGCTGCCATCATTATGCCATTCGTGCAGGTCGGAACTTACCCGACAAGGAATTTCGCTACCTTAGGACCGTTATAGTTACGGCCGCCGTTTACTGGGGCTTCGATCAAGAGCTTCGCTTACGCTAACCCCATCAATTAACCTTCCAGCACCGGGCAGGCATCACACCCTATACGTCCACTTTCGTGTTTGCAGAGTGCTGTGTTTTTAATAAACAGTTGCAGCAGCCTGGTATCTGCGACTGCCAACAGCTCAAAGAGCAAGTCTTATCACCATCGGCAGCGTACCTTCTCCCGAAGTTACGGTACCATTTTGCCTAGTTCCTTCAGCAGAGTTCTCTCAAGCGCCTTGGTATTCTCTACCTGACCACCTGTGTCGGTTTCGGGTACGATTTCTTTATGACTATCGCTTAGAAGCTTTTCCTGGAAGCATGGTATTTGCCACTTCGCCAGTAAACTGGCTTGCTATCAGATCTCAGTAATAGTCTAGCGGATTTGCCTACTAAACCTACCTACATCCTTCCACCTGGACAACCAACGCCAGGCTGACATAACCTTCTCCGTCCCTCCATCGCATCATAAACAAGTATCGGAATATTAACCGATTTCCCATCGACTACGCCTTTCGGCCTCGCCTTAGGGGTCGACTCACCCAGCCCCGATTAACGTTGGACTGGAACCCTTGGTCTTCCGGCGAACGGGCTTTTCACCCGTTTTGTCGTTACTCACGTCAGCATTCGCTCTTGTGATACCTCCAGCATGCCTTACAGCACACCTTCACAGGCTTACACAACGCTCCCCTACCACTTAATTGAAACAATTAAATCCGCAGCTTCGGCTCCTAGTTTGAGCCCCGTTACATCTTCCGCGCAGGCCGACTCGACTAGTGAGCTATTACGCTTTCTTTAAAGGGTGGCTGCTTCTAAGCCAACCTCCTAGCTGTCTGTGCCTTCCCACATCGTTTCCCACTTAACTAGGAATTTGGGGCCTTAGCTGGCGGTCTGGGTTGTTTCCCTCTTGACGACGGACGTTAGCACCCGCCGTCTGTCTCCCGGATAGTACTCATCGGTATTCGGAGTTTGCATCGGTTTGGTAAGTCGGGATGACCCCCTAGCCGAAACAGTGCTCTACCCCCAATGGTATTCGTCCGAGGCGCTACCTAAATAGCTTTCGGGGAGAACCAGCTATCACCGAGTTTGATTAGCCTTTCACCCCTATCCACAAGTCATCCCCTGGCTTTTCAACGACAGTGGGTTCGGTCCTCCGGTGCCTGTTACGGCACTTTCAACCTGCTCATGGATAGATCACTCGGTTTCGGGTCTATACCCTGCAACTAAATCGCCCTATTAAGACTCGGTTTCCCTACGGCTCCCCTAAACGGTTAACCTTGCTACAGAATATAAGTCGCTGACCCATTATACAAAAGGTACGCCGTCACGGAATAAATCCGCTCCGACTGCTTGTATGCACACGGTTTCAGGTTCTATTTCACTCCCCTAACAGGGGTTCTTTTCGCCTTTCCCTCACGGTACTGGTTCACTATCGGTCAGTCAGGAGTATTTAGCCTTGGAGGATGGTCCCCCCATCTTCAGACAAGATTTCACGTGTCTCGCCCTACTTAATATGTCGCATTTGCAGTTTCGCATACAGGACTATCACCTACTATGGTTGGCTTTCCCACGCCATTTTGCTACTACAAGTTTGATCGGCTCCTCCCCGTTCGCTCGCCGCTACTTGGGGAATCTCTATTGATGTCTTTTCCTCGGGGTACTGAGATGTTTCACTTCTCCCGGTTTGCCTTCTATCCAAAGGATAGAATACCTATCTTATGATAAGTGGGTTTCCCCATTCAGAAATCGCCGGGTCACAGGATATTGCCACCTCACCGACGCTTATCGCAGGCTATCACGTCTTTCATCGCCTCTGACTGCCAAGGCATCCACCATGTGCACTTCATTACTTGACCATACAACCCCAAGTAGTCTTGGTGTCATAAGGGTAATGTGTAACGATTCACCTATGTTTACGCTTGATTCAGTTCTCTTTACTTTAGGTAAGTACATTTTGGGGTGTACTTACCATGGTAATTTATTTGTTGGAATAAATAAATTACCCAGACTCATAATCATGTTGTTAAATAATGATATAAACTTCGTCAGTTTATAAGATGTTCTACATTAAGTAGAAATAAGAAATCTAAACTTGGTTTTGATTGCTTAGTTCTAATTAATGATTGGTGGAGCCAAGGAGAGTCGAACTCCTGACCTCCTGCGTGCAAGGCAGGCGCTCTACCAACTGAGCTATGGCCCCAAAATGGTGGGTCTAATAAGACTTGAACTTATGACCCCCGCGTTATCAACACGGTGCTCTAACCAACTGAGCTATAGACCCGTTTTAAACATCTTCCTAAAGAACAACTTGTTGTGAATTCTTGCTAATCAGATAATTCATTAAGGAGGTGATCCAGCCGCAGGTTCCCCTACGGCTACCTTGTTACGACTTCACCCCAGTCATCGACCCCACCGTGGTGATCGCCCTCTTGCGTTAGGCTAACCACTTCTGGTGAGATCAACTCCCATGGTGTGACGGGCGGTGTGTACAAGGCCCGGGAACGTATTCACCGCAGCATTCTGATCTGCGATTACTAGCGATTCCGACTTCATGGAGTCGAGTTGCAGACTCCAATCCGGACTACGATTGGCTTTTTGAGATTAGCATCACATCGCTGTGTAGCAACCCTTTGTACCAACCATTGTAGCACGTGTGTAGCCCTGGTCGTAAGGGCCATGATGACTTGACGTCGTCCCCGCCTTCCTCCAGTTTGTCACTGGCAGTATCCTTAGAGTTCCCGACCGAGTCGCTGGTAACTAAGGAAAAGGGTTGCGCTCGTTGCGGGACTTAACCCAACATCTCACGACACGAGCTGACGACAGCCATGCAGCACCTGTATCTAAGTTCCCGAAGGCACTCTCGCATCTCTGCAAGATTCTTAGTATGTCAAGACCAGGTAAGGTTCTTCGCGTTGCATCGAATTAAACCACATGCTCCACCGCTTGTGCGGGCCCCCGTCAATTCATTTGAGTTTTAACCTTGCGGCCGTACTCCCCAGGCGGTCTACTTATTGCGTTAACTGCGTCACTAAGTCTTCAAGAGACCCAACGACTGGTAGACATCGTTTACGGCGTGGACTACCAGGGTATCTAATCCTGTTTGCTACCCACGCTTTCGCACCTCAGTGTCAGTATGATGCCAGGGAGCTGCCTTCGCCATCGGTATTCCTCCAGATCTCTACGCATTTCACCGCTACACCTGGAATTCTACTCCCCTCTCACCTACTCTAGCTTACCAGTATCAGATGCAGTTCCCAGGTTAAGCCCGGGGCTTTCACATCTGACTTAATAAGCCACCTACGCGCGCTTTACGCCCAGTAATTCCGATTAACGCTTGCACCCTCTGTATTACCGCGGCTGCTGGCACAGAGTTAGCCGGTGCTTATTCTGTGGGTAACGTCAGGGCTAATGGGTATTAACCATTAGCTTTTCCTCCCCACTTAAAGTGCTTTACAACCAAAAGGCCTTCTTCACACACGCGGCATGGCTGGATCAGGCTTTCGCCCATTGTCCAATATTCCCCACTGCTGCCTCCCGTAGGAGTCTGGGCCGTGTCTCAGTCCCAGTGTGGCTGATCATCCTCTCAGACCAGCTACAGATCGTCGCCTTGGTAGGCCTTTACCCCACCAACTAGCTAATCCGACTTAGGCTCATCTATTAGCGAGAGCTAAAAGCCCCCTTTCTCTCGTAAGACGTATGCGGTATTAGCTATCCTTTCGGATAGTTATCCCCCACTAATAGGCAGATTCCTAAGCATTACTCACCCGTTCGCCACTAATCATATCTAGCAAGCTAGATAATCATCGTTCGACTTGCATGTGTTAAGCCTGCCGCCAGCGTTCAATCTGAGCCATGATCAAACTCTTCAGTTTAATCTTTGTGTTGCCTAATTGATTATTTACTTAGAAAGTAAAATAAAAAGTTAGGACTTTTAATTTTGGCTCATTTATTACTAGCAAAATTTGCTCATCGTGTAAATGAATTAACTTTGAGTATTTTTGCTTGATAAATGATAATTTTTATATTATCTTGTATTAGCAAAAATCCACACAAGTTGTTCTTTAGTTTTGATTTTAAATAGTGTCTGATACATCGTCTGTATCATCAATCAAGGCTGACCATTTTATCACAGTATTTTGTGTTGTCAAGCTTTTTTAAAAAAATTTATTTTTATTTTAAAAAATGCTTTGTCGTCAGCAGAAATTTTATTATACAATATTTTGAATTGAAGTCAATAGCTTTTTTCAAATTATTTTATAATTGGTGGCGATGAAGAGACTTGAACTCTTGACCTCACGATTATGAGTCGTGCGCTCTAACCAGCTGAGCTACATCGCCGTTACAGGGTGCGAATTATACAGACAGTTTTATTCGCTGTCAATGGTAATTTTCATATTTTTAGAAAATTTTTAAAAAATTAGGCAAACCGATAAGCCGGGTTCTGTCGTGGACAATCATTCATCTAGGCGTACCATCGCTGGCACGCTCAAGCAACCTACCCGTGTTCTGAGCGGGCAACCCATTGAACACCTATTTGGTCTTGCTACGAGTGGAGTTTACCATGCCATGAACTGTTGCCAGTCATGCGGTGGGCTCTTACCCCACCCTTTCACCCTTACCTATATACATAGGCGGTCTGCTCTCTGTTGCACTGGTCGTGGACTTTCGCCCCCTAGCCGTTAGCTAGCACTCTGCCCTGTGTAGCCCGGACTTTCCTCCCCTTCTAATAGAAGCAGCGATTGTCTGGTCTGCCAATTGCTTATTATAGCATGAATTTTCAAAAATCCAACACTAGCCTGTAATTCTATGATACTTTGCCAAAAGTGCCGACTCATCTTCAATATGATCAGGGTCTTTTGGAATGCAATCTACTGGACAAATATCTACACACTGTGGCGTATCATAATGCCCAACGCACTCGGTACAAAGATCAGGATTGATGACATAAATGTCGTCGCCTGCTGATATTGCTTCATTGGGGCAAACAGGTTCGCACACATCACAATTGATGCATTCTTCGGTAATTTTTAGTGCCATTATTATTGATAATTATTGTTAAAGTAAAAATGGGTAAAGCAAAAACTAGTGATACTCAGGAAATTTTTCGGTAAAACCTACCAATACACAAGGTGGCACAAATTTGGACACATCGCCGCCCAATTTTGCCACTTCACGCACCAAAGTTGATGAAACAAAAGAATATTCTTGTGATGGCGTTAAAAATACCGCTTCAAAATTCTCATCAAGACTGCGGTTCATGTTCGCCAAGCCAAATTCATACTCAAAATCCGAAACCGCTCTAAGCCCACGAATCACCGCTTGAGCGTCTTGTTCTTTGGCAAAATCCACCAA